>CAZUYI010000225.1:4393-4916 GCA_964624095.1 uncultured Verrucomicrobiota bacterium
CCACAAGGACGGGGAAACGGGCGGGCATATCCGCCTGGTGGAGGGCAGCCGGGTGCTGGCGGACCGGCCGCTGGCGACAACGGCCGAACAGCAGGAAGGCCTGGCGCTGGCGAAGTGAACCGCCCGGCGGGTCCCGGCGCCGTTCGCGTTCGCAGCGCAGCGGGCCGCGCACGCGGACGCGGCGGGGCAGCCGGAAGGAGAACCATGCTTGCCATAAGAGGACGAGAAAGACGGGGACGCGAACGGCAAAGAAGAGCGTATACTCATCACCTCGGGAGGAGCCATCTCATGCCTATCCGACATGCCGCCATCATCCTGTGTGCCACGGGTCTTGCGGCCTCCGCCGCGCTCGCGCCGGACAGCGTTCAGAAGGACATGGACGCGGCCACCACCGCATCCTTTTTCGAGAACGTGTGGGGCCTGGTGTGCCCGGAAACGGCCGAGCTCCTCGCCGAGATCAAGGAGGTGGCCGCCGACCGCCACGAGGCGTTGACCCGGTTGCCGGGCGGGAGCCGGATCGAGG
>CAZUYI010000226.1:0-2406 GCA_964624095.1 uncultured Verrucomicrobiota bacterium
GTTCTTGTTTGCGCAGAGGGCCGTTCGGACGTCTTTGCCGGAGCGGGACCGCCGAACCGTCTTTCGGTGCGCGCATCCCGCCGGGGGCGGTTTCTGGGGGACGTGTCCCATCTCGCCGGTGGCGGGCGCGGCGCTTGGCTTCCTGATCTTCAGCAGCATCAGCCTGTTGATCTTGCGGCGCGACAAGCCCCTGCGAGCCGCCGTGCTGTTTGCGCCCGTCTTCGTGTTCCTCACGATTTTCACGGTGGCGATGTCCGTGTTGTACAAGGGCCTGGGCCACGTGCTCCACAAGCACCACATGGAGTTGTCCGACGCCGACGCCGTGCTGATATCCGTGGCGCTGGCCGGTCTGTGCGCCGTGCTGGCGCGCCGGCTCATCCGGCGCCACGTGGCGGGGCGCGAGCGCCTGCCGCTGCCCGAGCAGATGCGGTTGGTCGAGAGCATCTTCACCCCGCTGGTCATCAGCACCTCCTGCAGCGTCGCGTTTGCCCACGGCGCCAACGACGTCGCCAACGCGATCGGCCCCGTGGCGGCGGTGGTGGACATTCTCCGGTCCGGCTCCGTGGCCATGAGCCCGTACGTGCCGCTCTGGATTCTGGCCCTGGGCGGGGTCGGGATCGTGTTCGGCCTGGCCACGTTCGGCTACCGCGTGCTGCGCACCATCGGCACAAAAATCACGCAATTGACGCCGTCGCGCGGCACGGCGGCGGACCTGGCGACGGTGGCCACGGTGCTGGTCTGTACCCGCCTGAAACTGCCGGTGTCCACCACGCACACGATCGTCGGCGCGATTATCGGCGTCGGGTTCGCCCGCGGGTTGGGCGCGGTGAACAAGCGGGTCATCCGCGATATTTTCGGGTCCTGGCTGGTGACCGTGCCGGCCGCGGCGCTCCTGACGGTCCTGCTGTACGTCCTGGCGCGGTCGGTGGGCGCCGAGGCATGGGTGCTCGACGCCCTGCCGGCGCGGTGAGCGGCCGGGCCGGGATCAGGACCGCGCGACGGCGCGCGCGGCCCGGATAAAGGCCGCCACCTTCCGCGGATCCTTCCGGCCGGGCGCCGCTTCCACGCCGCCGGCCGTGTCCACGCCGGCCGGCCGTACCGTGCGCACCGCCTCGGCCACGTTGGCGGGGGTCAGGCCGCCGGCCAGGGTGATCGGCCAGCGGCGCGCCGCGTACGCCGCGCGCGTCCAATCAACGGTGAGCCCCGTGCCACCGTAGCGGCCGGGGGCCGCCGCATCGAGGACGTAGCGGGCGGCCGGCCAGCCGGCGGGGTCCGGGTCGAGCCCGGCCCCGGCGCCGGGCCGGAGCCGCACGGCCCGCCACACGGGCACCGGCAGCCCGGCCCACTCGGCGGCGGCCTCGTCCCCGTGGAGCTGGATGGCGTACAGGCCGCCTTCGCGCGCCAGCTCGTCGGCCAGCGCGCGGGCGGCGTTGACCAGCACCGCCACCGCCCGGGTGCCGGCGGGCAGCCGGTCGCGCAGCCGCCGGAACGCGTCGGGCGCCAGCCCGCGCGGCGAGCCGGCATAGAGCACGAAGCCAAGGTAGTCCGCGCCGGCCTCGTGGGCCAGGCGGGCATCGGCCAGGGACGTGAGGCCGCAAATTTTAATCTCGAGCGGGCTCTCCACGGGTTGAGCCTCACGATGGATCGAACGCCGGTGCCGCGCCGGCCCGGCGCCGATGCCGATTCGGCCGGCCGCGTGCCGGCGACGGGGCCGATGCGCCCAGCAGGGCGCGGAGCGTCGCGGCGGGATCATCGGCCTTGAGCAGGGTTTCGCCCACCAGGAATCCGCGGTAGCCGCAGGCCTGCAGCGCCTCGATATCCGCCCGCGTGCGGATCCCGCTCTCGGCGATTGCCGGCCGGCCGGGCGGCAGGTGCGCGGCCAGGGCGCGGGCCACGGCCAGATCGGTTGTGAGCGTCTTCAAGTTGCGGCTGTTCACGCCCAGGAGGGCCCGGTCCAGCGGCTGCGTGCGGTCGAGCTCGGTGCGGGTATGCACCTCGATGAGCACCTCGAGGCCGACTCGCAGGGCGGTGTCGTAGAGCGCGCGCAGCGCCGCGTCGTCCAGCCCGGCCGCGATCAGCAGCACGAGGTCGGCCCCGTGCGCGCGCGCCTCGACCACCTGGTAGGGGTCGGCGAAGAAATCCTTGCAGAGCACCGGCAACGTCACCACCCGGCGCACGCGGGATAGATCGTCGAGACCGCCGAGGAAGTGGCGCGGCTCCGTGAGCACCGACACCGCCGCCGCCCCGGCCCGCGCGTAGGCGGCGGCGAGTGACGCCGGGTCATAGTCGGGCCGGAGGAGTCCGGCGGACGGGCTGGCCTTTTTGACCTCGGCGATGACAGCCGGGAGGTCGGTGTCGCCGCGCAGGCGGGCGGCCAGGCTCCGGCAGGGGGGCTGAGCCGCCGCC
>CAZUYI010000226.1:2416-4913 GCA_964624095.1 uncultured Verrucomicrobiota bacterium
GCTTCGAGCCGTTCGAGCGGAACCGCCCGGCGGGCGCGGGCCGCGTCGAGCCGGCGGGCCGCCATGACGGAAGCCAGGAATGTCGAGTCCGCGGGCATGCGCAGCGTCCCCTGCAGCGGGTCGGCCCGTCAAGCCGGCCGGCGTCCGAATTCAACCAGCGCCTCGAGCGCGGCCGCGGCCCGGCCGGAATCCAGGGACTGGCGGGCGAGTTCGAATCCCGCTTCGATCGAGTCGGCGCGGCCTCCGGCCACGATGCCGGCGGCCGCGTTGAGCAGCACGATATCGCGCGGCGCGCCCGGCTCGCCGGCCAGCACGCGGCGCGTGATGGCCGCGTTCACGGACGGCTCGCCGCCCTGGAGCGCGGCGGCGGGGTGATAGGCGCCGATCAGGGGCAGGGGATCCAGCTCGCAGGTGCGGATGCGCCCGTCGCGCAGCTCGGTGACGCGGGTTGGGGCGGTAACCGTGATTTCGTCGAGCCCGTCATGGCCGTGAACGATGAAGGCGCGCCGACTGCCCAGCTCGCGCAGCACGGCGGCGAACGGCTCGGTGAGATCCGGCGCGAACACGCCCAGGATCTGGCCGCGCGCGCCGGCCGGATTGGCGAGCGGACCGAGCATGTTGAACAGTGTCCGCACGCCCAGTTCGCGGCGCACGGGCGCCGCGTGGCGCATGGCCGGGTGGAGGCGCGGGGCGAAGAGGAACCCGATCCCGACCTCGCGGAGGGCCGCCTCGATGCGGTCGGGCGCGGCCTCGATCTCCACGCCCAGCTCGGCCAGCACGTCCGCCGAGCCGCACCGGCTGGTGACGGCCCGGTTGCCGTGCTTGGCGACCGGCACGCCCGCGCCGGCCACCACGAAGGCGGCCGTGGTCGAGATGTTGAAGGTGCCGGCGCGGTCCCCGCCCGTGCCACAGGTATCCACGACCGGGACACCGCCGGTATCAATGAGGACGGCGTGCCGGCGCATGGCCGCGGCGGCACCGGCCAGTTCGGCGGCGGTTTCGCCTTTCATGCGCAGGGCGACCGCCAGGGCGGCAATCTGGGCCGGGGTGAGCCGGCCGTCCATGAGGCGGTCGAAGACCGCGCCGGCCTCGTCGCCGCCCAGGTCGCGGCGGTCAATGAGCTTCTGGAGCAGAGCGTGCATGGGATCCTCGCGGGATACGGGCGGCCTCGTGCAGGAAATTGCGGAGCAGCGCCTTGCCGCCGGGTGTCAGGATGGATTCCGGGTGAAACTGGACGCCGTAGGTGGGGTGCCTCGCGTGGCGCAGGCCCATGATGTCGCCGTCGTCGCTCAGCGCCTCGACCACGAGGTCGGCCGGGAGCCCCTCGCGCTGGACAACCAGCGAGTGGTAGCGTCCGACGATGAGCGGATGGCTGAGCCCGCGGTACAGGCCGGTGCCGGGATGGGTAATCGGCGAGGTCTTGCCGTGCAGGATATGCCGGGCGGCGGCGATCCGCGCGCCGAAGGCGGCGCCGATGGCCTGGTGGCCGAGGCAGACGCCGAGCAGCGGAATGCGGCCCGAGATCCGCCGGACCAGCGCCACGGAAATGCCGGCCTGCGCCGGGGTGCAGGGCCCGGGCGATATCACTACCGCCTCCGGGTCCAGGCGCTCGACGTCCTCCACGCCGATGGCGTCGTTGCGGTACACGCGCACCTCGGCGCCCAGCGCGGCGAACGCGTGGACGAGGTTGTAGGTGAACGAATCGTAGTTGTCTATGAGGACGATCATACCCCTCAGGGAGCGCTGCCCATCCCGGGTTCCAGCACGAGGCCGCGGGCGGCGAGCCGGACCGCCTGCTGCATGCCCCGCGCCTTGTGGCCGGTTTCCTCGCATTCCCGGTCTGGATCGGAATCGTGCACGATGCCGGCCCCGGCCTGGATGGCCAGCCGGCCGCCGCCGGCCTCGAGGGTCCGGATGGTGATGGCAAAGTCCATGCTGCCGTCGTAGCCGATGTAGCCCACGGCCCCGCCATAGGCCCCGCGCGGCTCCGGCTCCAGCTCGTGGATGATCTCCATGGCCCGGATCTTCGGCGCTCCGCTCAGCGTGCCGGCAGGGAAGGTGGCCCGGAGCACGTCGGCGGCGTCGCCCCCGGGCCGCAGCTGTCCTTCGATGTGAGAGACGAGGTGCATCACATGACTGTAGCGCTCGACGGTCATGAAGTCACGCACCTGCACGCTGCCCGGGACCGCCATGCGGCCGACGTCGTTGCGGCCCAGGTCCACCAGCATCACATGCTCCGCCCTTTCCTTGGCGTCCGACAGGAGCTCGTCGGCCAGGCGGCGGTCCTCCTGCTCGGAGGTCCCGCGCGGGCGCGTGCCGGCGATCGGGCGCAGCTCGATGCGCGGCCCGGTCAGGCGCACCATGACTTCGGGCGAGGACCCCACCAGGGCCTGGCCGCCCAGCTTGAGAAAATACAGGTACGGCGAGGGGTTCAGCAGCCGTAGCGCGCGGTAGAGCTGCAGCGGCGGAATCGTCGAGGGCGCGCTGAACCGCTGGC
>CAZUYI010000227.1:0-1211 GCA_964624095.1 uncultured Verrucomicrobiota bacterium
CTCGTTGTCGTCCTCGGCAACGAGCTCACGCTTGGGCTGCTGCTCAGCGCCTGGCTCCTGCTGGCCGCGGCCGGCGCGCTGGCGGCGCGGCGCCCGATCGCGCGCTGGCCCGAGCAGCGCCTGCGGCGGGCGCTGGCGGCACTGTGGGTCGCGGCGGCCCTGCTGCTGCCGGTCCAGGTGGGCGCCATCCGGGTGCTGCGCGGTCTGCTGCGGGTGCCCTATGGCGAATATATGGCGCTTGGGCCGCTGGGGATCAGCCTGGCCGGCATCCTGCTGCCGACCGGCCTGCTGGCTGGGGCGACGCTGCCGGCCATATGCCGCCTGGCGGCGCCCGGCTCGGCATGGGCTGTCAGCCGGGCCTACCTCGCGGAGGCGGTGGGCAGCCTGGCGGCCGGCGCGCTGTTTTCATTCGTGCTGGTGGACCGGGTCACGCCGGCAGGGGCGGTGCTGGTCGCCAGCGCCTTGGCCCTGGCGGCGGCGGCCTGCCTGGCGCCCGGCCGGCGCGGGTGCCGCGCGGCCCTGCTCGCGGCGGCCGGCGCGGTGATCCTGGCGGCCTGCCCCGCGGGGTGGGCGCCGCTCGAACGCGCCGGGATCGCGGCGCGCTGGCGTTCGCTCGGCGCGTTGCCGGCATCGGGCGGGGCGCGCCTGGCGGCCTCCTGCGATTCGCGCTATCAGAACCTGGCGCTGATCGAGCGCGAGGGCCAGTTCAGCGTGTACGCCAACGGGCAGGTTGCATTCACATTTCCGGATCCCGTCGCCAGTGAGCACAAGATCCATTTCGTCATGGCCCAGAATCCCGGCGCGCGGCGCGTCCTACTGCTGGGCGGCAACCCGGTGGACGATGTGCCGGAACTGTTGAAGTATCCCCTGGCGCGCCTGGTGCATGTCGAACTGGATGGGCGGCTCGACGAGATGATCGAGCCCGGTGCGACGCCGGCGTACCGCCGCGCGCTCGCCGATCCGCGGCTCGTTCGGGTCCGCATGGATGCCCTCCGCTATCTCAAGGAGGCGGGCCGATCGGAGCCGTTTGATGCCGTGCTCGCCGACTTGCCGACGCCCGACACGGTGGCGCTCAACCGGTTTTATACCCTCGAATGCTTCGACGATGTCCGGCGCCTGCTGGCGCCAGGCGGATTCTTCTGGACCACGATCGAAGCCTCCGAGGATTTGCGGAACGAGTCCGCCCTCCTCAGCGCCTCGATCCTCCGCTC
>CAZUYI010000227.1:1221-2087 GCA_964624095.1 uncultured Verrucomicrobiota bacterium
TCTTCTTCCCGTTCTTCTATGTTTCGACGATGAAGAAGGAAGAAGCGGTCCTGGCCGCCAAAACCGGCGATCGCTACCAGGCGTACCGGAGAACGACGCCGGCTTTCTGTCCCCGACCCGGCCGGCGTGCGGAACCAGTTCCTGGCCGGTGCGCGTACAAGCCCCATTACGCTCGACCGGGCCGTGCTCTGCGCGCGCAGTACGCGCGCCGCGCCGGCCGCCCGCACGTTCCGGCCGGACTATTTCCTGGCGGCCGACGAGTTGCAGCCGGCGAACGTCGCCTACGTCGAGGCGCGGCTGGCGTCGCTCCCGGTGGCGGCAAATACGATCCTCAAGCCCGTCTCGATCTTTTACGGGCTGGCGGCCTGGAACCGCATCACGGGCTCGGGGCTCGATTCCATCCTGGCTTGTGTGGCCCGGGGGCGGCCGGATACGATGGCCGCCGCCCTGCTCCTGGCCGGCGCGGCGTGTCTGGGGGCCGGGCTTACGCTGGGCCGGCGCGCCCGCGCCGGCGGCGGCGCGGCAGGGCGCCGCTTCGCCACCGGGGTCATGGCGCTGGTCATGGCCGCCACCGGGTTCTGCGGCTTGGCGCTGGAACTGCTCGCGCTGGTCTGCTACCAGTCGCTGCTCGGATACGTGTATTCCAGGATGGGCCTGATTGTCGCCGCCTTCATGCTGGGATTGGCCGCCGGCGCGGCTGCCGCGCCGCGCCTGGCGGGTGCCAACGCCGGCCGCGCCTGGCGGTTCCTCCTGGCGGGCGTTCTCCTGCTCGGCGGCTCGGCGGCCGGGATTCCGCTGCTGGCGCACAGCCGGGCGTCGGGCATCCTCCAGCACGTGCCGGGTGGCTGGATGGAAGCGCTGCTCTA
>CAZUYI010000227.1:2097-4628 GCA_964624095.1 uncultured Verrucomicrobiota bacterium
CGGCGGCCGGCGTGGCGGTCGCCGCCCAGTTCGCGCTCCTCAACGGGATCGTGGCGGCGATGCCAGTGGATAGGGGCCGGGAGTCCGACCGCCCTCGCGCGGCAGCCCGCTGGGCGGCCGCGATGTATGCGGCCGACTGCCTCGGAGCCGCGTTCGGCGGCCTGGCGACCAGCGTGGCGCTGCTGCCCCTCTTCGGTATTGGGCCCGCCTGTCTCCTGCTGACGGCGCTGCAGGCAGCCAGCCTGCTCGCCCTGCTCGCCGCGCGCGCGGCCGTGCCGGCCCGCAGGGCATCCCCATAGCCCGTTCCCGGGACAGCCACGGAGCCGTGGCCGCTTCATCCCGGCGGGTGCAACATCCGGGGGCGGGCTCGGCCGTGCGGCCCGGCTCAGCGGATACGGCGCCGCCCGCTGCTTAGCCCCAGACGCCCGGCACGCGCTTGCCGCAGGCCTTGCACGCGCCCTGCACGATGGCGTTTTCCAGGATGCGGTACTGGTAGCGCCGGACCAGCATCGCGCCGCACGAGGGGCACACGGTGTGCTGGCCGTCGTCGCCCGGCACGTTGCCGATGTACACGAACCGGCAGCCTTCCTCGAGGGCCAGGGCGCGCGCCCGCGACAGCGTAGCGGGCGGGGTGGGCGGGATGTTGCGCATCTTGTAGATCGGGTGGTAACGCGAAAAATGGACCGGCACGTCCGGGCCAAGGTCTTTCACGATCCAGGCGGCCATCCGCCGGGTCTCGTCCGGGCTGTCGTTCAGCGTCGGAATGAGCAGGACCACGATCTCGAACCAGACGCCCGACCGCGCCAGGCGCCGGAGCGTGTCCTTCACGGGCTCGAGCCGCCCGCCGCAGACCTCGCGGTAAAACGAGTCCGTAAACGCCTTGAAGTCCACCTTGACGGCCTTGACCCGCGGCAGCAGCGCGTCGAGCGCGGCGGCCGAGATGAACCCGTTGCTGACCACGACACTTTCGATGCCCCGCGCCGCCCCGGCGCGGGCGCAGTCGTCCATGTATTCGTAAAAGACCGTCGGCTCGGTATAGGTGTAGGCAAGGGTCTTGGCCCCCGCCTCGGCTGCCTGCCGGGCAATCGCGTCCGGCGCGATGTACGGCGGGGTGACGTCCTCGGGACCGGACTGCGAGATGTCATAGTTCTGGCAGAACGCGCAGGTCATGTTGCAGCCCACGGTGGCGATCGAGAACGTGGCGCTGCCGGGGTAGACGTGGAAGAACGGCTTCTTCTCGATCGGGTCGGCGCGGAGCGTGCAGGGCCGTCCGTACACCAGCGTGAAGAGCCGGCCGCCGCGGTTCTCGCGGACCCGGCAGGCGCCCCGCCGGCCGTCGCCGATTACGCAGCCGCGCGGGCAGAGCCGGCATCGCACGCGTCGCTTCTCCAGCGGCTCGTAAAAGGACGCCTCGCGCGGGTCCGGCTCGCGGGCGGCGTCGGAGGGGTGGGTGTCGGCCAGCAGGGCGCCGGCCAGGCCGGCGCCCAGTCCGGCCAGGAACCGGCGGCGCGACAACCCGGACCCGCTGCTCTGACCGCGCGAATGCATAGCACCCCCCAGATTCTTCTGCCTTATTATCCCAACCCGGCATGAATATCAAGTCCGCGGAGCCAAACAGTTGGGACCGGCGCCAGTCCCGGATTCACTCGAATCACCGGATCCGGAACATGGTGCCGGCATCGAGCGCGCGGAGCCGGGTCAGGCCCTTGATGCAGAAATTGGCCGTGCTGTCGTGTGTTGTAAGGTCGAGCCACGCGCCGCCCGACCGGTAATAGCTCTGACCGGGCTCCGCGCGGGACACGACCTCCGTTCCCTGGAGAATGTCCATCTTGCCCATCGTCTCGAAAAACGATCGGTCGAAAGGAGGCGGCGGGGGCGTATC
The DNA here is from genome assembly GCA_964624095.1 of uncultured Verrucomicrobiota bacterium. Lineage (GTDB taxonomy): Bacteria > Verrucomicrobiota > Kiritimatiellia > JAAZAB01 > JAAZAB01 > CAZEVX01. The sequence continues at coordinate 3,980 of CAZUYI010000227.1, forward strand.
GGACGGATCGCCCGTGCCGCCCGCCGGCGGGTCGAGCAGCACGTCCACGGTAGAGGTGCGGTCAAAGGCCTGGCCGCCGGCGGACAGGCTGAGCTCGATATGGAACACCTGGCCGGTCGCGAGGGCCACGGGTGCATCGAGGCAGGCGGTATGAAAGCCTACGCGCTCGAACCGGCCGGTCTGCGCGGAAAGCAGGTCCAGCAACTGGCCGCCCTCGAACCGTCCGAAAATCCGCACGGTGAAATCGGCCGATTCAGCGGTCGTGTAAAAACTGACCGCGTCCAGCCGCTCGCGGCCGCGCGCGGTAAAGGTGTTGAACGCCTGGGTGACGGCGAGCGTATCCCGCCAGCCGTGCAGGTCGTGGTAATAAAAGCCGGAATAGGTCTCCAGTTCGACGTCCCGGAAGGAGACGGCGCCCATTTCTGGGTGCCAGCCGCAGTGCTTGTCGTAATAGGAAATCCAAAAAAAGCCGTTGCTGCCCCATCCGCTGCCCCAGCTGTTCTTGCAGAGCCAGGCGCCGTTGGATGGCGCGGCCGTTGGCCGGGCGTCGTCCCACCCCACGATGGCGATCGAGTGGTTAGGCGGGTTGGAGTCGGAGGGAGGTTGGTAATGGCTGGTGTTGCTGGCTGCGTAGAACCCGCCGCCGAAA
>CAZUYI010000227.1:4638-4909 GCA_964624095.1 uncultured Verrucomicrobiota bacterium
TGCAGGCGGCGAGCGCGCCGTGAAGGGTCAAGGCGGTCTTGAGCGTCCCGATCCCCTGCGTGCCTGCTCCGAGCGCGTACCACTCGATGTGGCGCGGCGTGTACAGGTGGTAATCATTGGACGAGCGCGCGGGCGTCGTCGCATACCAGGGCAGGTCCCGCTCCGTGCCGTCGTTGGCGTCGGGACTGTAGACGGCGCCTTCGCCCCGGGTCATGGTCGCGGCGGCCACGCGGTAGTCGCCGAACGTCGAACGGTCGATCAGCACCCGGTC
>CAZUYI010000228.1:0-4011 GCA_964624095.1 uncultured Verrucomicrobiota bacterium
GGGTTCCCGTTCCTGTTCCGCGGCGCCCTGGACGTGCGCGCGACGACGATCAACATGGCCATGAAAAAAGCGGCGGCACGCGCCCTGGCCGACCTGGCCTGCCAGCCCGTGCCCGAGCCGGTCCGGATTCTGTATGGCGAACCGGGCCTCGCCTTTGGGCCCGGCTATATCGTGCCCAAGCCCTTTGACCCGCGCCTGCTGCTGGCCGTCTCCATGGCCGTGGCGCGCGCCGCGGTCGACTCCGGCGCGGCCCAACAGCCCGACGGACTCCGCGACTACCCGGCGCGTATCGAGCAGCGCCGCGCCGCCATGGGGTGCTGACGGGCCCCGCACCGGTCCGGCCCGAGCCGCCGCGCGTGGTCTTCAGCTTGCCATTCGGGCTTGATTCTGGCCGGTGGTTCGGCTAAGGTAGATTTATCCAGTTGGGAATGGATGCGGCCTTGCGGCCGCCGGGCACCGGTAGAATCCCGTGTCCAGGGCAGGGGGAGGCATAACGATGGCCTATTCCAAGAATGCGCTGCTGCTCGAATTGGCGGCTGCCACCGGGTTGGCCCGGGCCAAGGTGGCCGAGGTGCTGAGCGGGCTGGCTGCCATCGCGTACCGCGAAGCCGAGCGCGGGTTTACCGTGCCGGGCATTTGCCGGCTCAAAGTGACGCAGACGAAGGAATCCCGCCGCCGCGATCCGAAGTCCGGCCACGTGCTGCTCGTCGGGGCACATCGCGTGCTGCGCGCAACACCCGTCAAGAAGGCCAAGGAGGCCGTCGCGCCCCGCCCGCCCGGCCTGGTCAAGCGGGTCGAGGCGCCTGCTGCGCCCGCCGGCGCGCCGCCCGCCGGCGCGCCGCCGGTCCGGCCCTCGGCGGCGCCCGCAGTCGAGTTTCCGGCGGACGGCAGCGGCGAAATCCTGTTCCGTTGTGTTCATTGCCGCAGCATGCTGGCGGCGGCTCCCGCGCAAGCGGGCACCGAGGGTGAGTGCCCGTTCTGCAAAGGCCACATCACGGTTCCGGCGCGCGACGCCGCACCCCAACCGCCGGCCCTTGTGCCGACGGTCGTCTCGACCCCCGCGGCGCCTGCCGCGCCGCGCGTCCAGGATTTCATCACGTTCGTGTGCCAGACCTGCAACCAGGAAATCGAGGCGCCCATTGACATGCTGGGCCTGGAAGTCAAGTGCCCGACCTGCGGCGCGGCCATCCACGTGGTGCCCTCCGAGCCGGGCGCTCCCGCGGCGCCAACGGGATTGCAGAAACCGCGAACCGCCATTGACCGGTCGGCCATGACGATCCGGATTGACTTGTCGAAGCCGCTGTAAGCCTGCGCGGGAGGCCCGTGTCATGCGCTTCCTATTCGGACCCAGGGAAAAGCCGGCCCCGGCCCCCGGCCCGGCGTCCGCGCCCGCGGCGCCCCGGGTGGTCGGACCTGTTCCGGAGCCGGCCCGCCCGGCGCCCGCCGTGACGGCGCGCAGCGCGGGCGAGCCGCAACCCGCGCCTCAGCCGGCGTCCGGATCCTCCGGCAAGGCGCGCGAGATCGCGTTGTACCAGGCGCTGCTGTCCGGGTTGTACGATGGCGTCCTGATCCTGGATGCCAAGGGGCATGTCATCGCGAGCAACCGCCGGATCGAGCAGTTCACGGGCTATTCGGAGGCGGAACTCTGGAATATGCCCTGCGACCAACTGATCGCCGCCATGACGCCCCGGGTCCTGGCCAAGATCACCGCCTACATCGAGGCGGGCCGGTTTACCGTCGTCAACGCCGAGTGCCGCCGCAAGGACGGCACCCCGTTTTCCGCCGAGATCGCCATCAGCCGGATCCATTTCCTGCAGCCGGGCGATTTCGTGTTTTCCATCCGCAACCTGGATCGGCGCGAGAAGGCGCGCCTGCGCCACGAACTGGAAATTGACGCGCTCCGCCACGCGGGCGCCGGCATGGCGGTCTGCTCGCTGGAAGGGATGATCGAATACGCGAACCCGGCCTTCGTGCGGCTGCTCAATGTGCCGGGAGAAAAAGATTTGCTCAGCCAGCGCCTGGATGACGTCTGCGTCGCGCCGGAGGCGGCGGCCGCGCTCCGGCGCGAGACGGCCGCGCACGGGTTCTGGTACGGCCGGCTCGACCTGCGGACACTGGATGGCGTGGTGCGGCCGGTCATTGCCACCACCGGGCTCAGCCCGGCCAAGCAGGCCGCGCCGGCCCGGCTGGTGCTGACCCTGACGGACGTGCCGGGAACCATCGGCTGATGATTCCGTGCCGCTGCGCTCTTCGTCCGGATCGCGCGTGTCGGTCCACGGCTCTTGAATTCCGGCCCGCGGGCGCCGGCGGGACACCGTCAAGGGGGATCCGCCATGAACGTACGGGATACGCAAGGAGCGCGCTGGAAGCGGGTGGCCTGTGCCGGCGCGGGCCTGGTTTTGGCCGCGGCGGGAGCCGCGAGCGCCGCGCCGACGATCGAGGGCTGCCCGGTCTTCCCGTCAGACCACATCTGGAACACGCCCGTGGATGGGCTCCCGGCGGACCCGCAGTCGGACGCCTACGTCCAGACCATCGGGCGCACGGCGTCGCTGCACGCCGATTTCGGCTCGGGCCTCTGGGACGGCGGGCCGATCGGCATCCCGTACAACGTCGTGCCAGGCTCGCAGGCCCGGGTGCCCGTGAGCTTCGAATACGCCGACGAAAGCGATCCCGGCCCGTATCCCATTCCGCCCGGCGCGCTCCGCGAGTGGGGCAGCGACCACCACATCCTGATCCTGGACCGCGACAACGGGCGGCTGTACGAGCTGTATGCGGCGGAGCGGCGGCCCGGCGGCCGCTGGCGGGCCGGCTCGGGCGCGATCTTTGACCTGCGCGGCTACACCCTGCGGCCCGCGGGGTGGACCTCGGCCGATGCCGCCGGACTGCCCATCCTGCCGGGCCTGGTGCGGTACGAGGAGGCGGCCGCCGGCGAGATCCGGCACGCGCTCCGATTCACGGCCCCGCAGACGCGGCGCGCCTGTGTCTGGCCGGCGCGGCATGTTGCGTCGTCCCTTTCGGACCTGCGCTATCCGCCCATGGGCCAGCGGTTCCGGCTCAAGGCCGGCTTCGACATCGCGCCGTTCCCGCCGGAGGTGCAGGCGATCCTGCGGGCGCTCAAAACCTATGGCATGATGCTGGCCGACAACGGCGCTGCCTGGTATCTCAGCGGGGCGCCGAACGAGTCGTGGGACAATGACGCGCTGCACAGGCTGCATGACGTTACCGGCGCCGAGTTCGAAGCGGTGGACGTGTCCTCGCTCATGCAGGACCCGGATTCGGGCCGGGTGCTCCAGCCTTTTCTCGTGCATCCGGAGATCCGGGCCAACGGCGCGGCGGGCCGGATCGCAATCGCCCCCAGCCAGACGCTGTCCATTACCGTCAGCCTGCCCGACGGTGGCGCCTCGGGCGTCAACGCCGACTGGTGGCTCGTGGCCGTGACGCCCGCCGGGTATTACTACTACGTCTATCCCGACCTCTGGCTGGCGGCGCCCGACGAGACGTCCATCCGGCCGGGCGCACAGGGCGCCCTGTGCGATATCGCGCCGACCGAGGTGCTGGCCGTGTCCGGGCTGCTGCCCGGCGCGTACGAAGTCTATTTCGGCGTGGACCCGGTGATGAACGGCGCGCTGGATTACGACTCGCTGCGCTACGCCGTCGTGGACGTGCAGGTGGAGTAACGGCGCACCGCCCATCCGGCATGCGTCCGGCGGGCAACGCGCGGCATCTTACAGCACCACGCGAACCTCGGCGTAGCCGGAGCCGGAGAGTTTCACGCGCCACTCGCGCGTGGCCGGGTTGGTGACCGCAGGGTCGGCCAGGCCGTCGCCGTCGTAGTCCGCCGGGACCGGCACCCAGTTCAAGCCGCCGAGGAAGGCCGCCAGCGACACGCGCCCGTATCCGGAGGCGGAGAGCAGCACCTGCCAGCCGCCGGTGGCCTCGGCATAGACGGCCAGATCGGCCTTGCGGTCGCCGTCAAAATCCGCCGGGCAGGGGCCCCATCCCGCGCCGCCC
>CAZUYI010000228.1:4021-4890 GCA_964624095.1 uncultured Verrucomicrobiota bacterium
GTGCACCACCGCCCCATCGCGCGCCGCCCAGCGTGTAGGGCAGCAGGCCCGCGGCGTACCCGCTGCCGGAACGCATCGCCTTCCAGCGGCCCGCGCCCTCCTGGTACACGGCCGGATCGGCCAGCCGGTCGCCGTCGTAGTCCGCCGGGCACGGGCTCCAGCCCGCGCCGCCCAAGAGCCCCGGCAGCGTGAGGCGCGCGTAGCCGGACCCGGACAGCAGCACGATCCACTGGCCGCCGGACTCGGTGTACACCGCCGGATCGGTCTTGCGGTCGCCGTCGAAGTCCGCCGACGCTGGCACGGCGTTCGGCCCGCCCAGCAGCCCGCTCAGGATCACCGGCGCGTAGCCGGAGCCGGACAGCCAGACTTTCCAAGTCCCCGTGGCGGGCGTGTAGACCGCCGGATCGGCCAGGCCGTCGCCGTCGTAGTCGCCCGCCAGGCGCGGGCTGACCGTGCGCCGCCAGCCGCGGTCGGAGGCGCTGAACGCGCTGGTGGCGATCCCGCGCCGGGCCTTGACCCAGAAGTAGTAGGGGGTGCCCGCTGCGGCCGACCGGTCGTCGTACGGCGGCGCGGCGACCGTCGCCAGCAGCGCGGCGGCGGCGCTGTTGTTGGCCCTGTGCCGGAACACCTGGTAGCTCGTGCAGCCGGCCACCGCGGTCCAGGCGACGCGCACCTTGTCGGCATGCTCGGCGTCGCCGGCCGTGACCCCGCCGGGCGCGGTCACAGTGCGGTAGCCCGAGTCCGAGGCGCTGAACAGGCCGGCGGCCCAGGCGTTGGTGGCCTTGACCCAGTAGTAATACCTGGTGCCGGGCACGGCGCCCGTGTCGTTGTACGCCGTGCCGCCCGCGGCGCCCAGCCGGGAGGCCGCG
>CAZUYI010000229.1:0-4883 GCA_964624095.1 uncultured Verrucomicrobiota bacterium
GCAAGGCCCCCGAGTCCTTGTCCCCCACCTGCCCCGCCGCGCGGGCGGCCCGGCTACGGATGCGGCTGTCTCCGTCCTTCAGCAGCGCCCGCAGCGCCGGCCCCGCCTCCTCCGCCCCGATGGTCCCCAACGCCTCCGCCGCGTACGCCCGCACCTGTCCGTCCTCGCTCTTCAGCGCCGCCATCAGCGGGCCCGCCGCCGGCGCCCCGATCGCGCCCAGCGCCTGGATCGCCGCCGACGCCGTCTCGCCGCCGGCGCCCAGCGCCGCTATCAGCCCCGGCGCCGTCGGCGCCCCGATCGAACTTAGCGCCCAGCCCGCGTAGTCGCGCACCCGGCTGTCCTCGCTACGCAGCGCCTCGATCAGCGCCGGCACGCCCCGCGGATCCTTCAACTCGCCCAGCGCCCAGATCGCCATCCGGCTTACCTCCGCGTCCGCGTCCTTGACCGCCGCCCCCAGCAGGTCCGCCGACCGCGGGTCCCGAATGCGGCCCAGGGCGCGCACGATCGTCAGCCGCACCGCCGCCTCCGGGCTCACCATCGCCTTCATCAGCGGCGCCACCGCCGGCGCTCCGAGCTTCGACAGCGCCTCCCCCGCCGCGCTGCGCATGAATCCGTCCGCGTCTTCGAGCGCCTTCGCCAGCGGCTCCGCCGCGCGCCCATCCCGGAGTTCGCCCAGCGCCCACGCCGCCCGGCGCCGCACCTCGGGTGACGCATGGCCCAGCGCCCCCATCAGCGGCTCCACCGCCGCCGCCCCCGCGCCCACCAGTTCCACCGCCGCCGCCGAGCGCGTGTCCGACTCCAGCGTCGTCCGGGCCGACGGGTCGGTCAGTTGCTCCATCAGCGCCTTCACGTCCGACGCGCCGTCCGCCGCGCCCGCCCCGGCCATCCACACGCACGCCCACACCACGCCTGCCAGCCCGATCTGTCGGTTCATGACCTGCTCCTCCTTGGGGTGTTCCCCGTTCAGTGTTCCAACGCCAAGCCGCTCTGCGGCATGATCTCACGGGTCAATGCCCGATCCGCCTGCACCGCGCCGTTCTCGGCGACCCGGATATGGCCGCCGACGTCGCCGGTTTTGTCGAATGTAACCGTGACGTCGCGCGCCCCGGCGCGGAACGAGAGTTCGACCCGGTCGGCTTGATCGTCCAGGCGGCTGTCCACCATCCGCTCGTCCGACTGGCCGCCCACCTGGATCAGGTGCAGGAAGCAGTCCTCCGCCCGTGGCGCGCCCGGCTTGACTTCGACCCGCCAGCGGCCCATGGCTTCCGGCGGCGACGTATTCCCGTGCCCGAACCGCTTCCACCAGTCGCCGGCGTCCGGCGCCTGGCGCGCGTTGGTGATCGGCCAGTTCCGCCCGTCGGACCAGAACTCCTTGCCCGGCCCGCCGATGGACTCGAGCACGGCGTCCGCCGGCAGAAGCGTCCGGCAGAAAATCCGCCCTTCGCCCTGTTCCGCCCGGAACTCCCGGCCTGCGATCGCCGGCTCGTTGGCCGTGTGCAGCAGCCAGGTCTTCGGGAAGTCCGCCTGCTTCGCGGTCACCCGGTCGAACACCACGAAGTGATCGGGCGGCAGGTAGACGAACTGGCGCGTCATCTGCGCGCACTTCTTGTCGCTGTAGACCGGCGTGGCGTCCATCGCCGTGTACGCGTAGGGCCGGTGCGTCTCGAAGGCCAGCGGGACGGCATGCATCGGGCCCCGGTTCTGGCCGCCGCTGTTGGAGACCATAGGCGACAGGTTGTAGGGAAACGTCTCGCCGGGCATGTAAATCAGCACGGCATTGTGGGCCACCGTCTGGTGTCGATAGTTGGCCGAGTGCGGAATGGCGAACCGCACGCCGGTATCGAGCGCCAGGAACCCCTTTTTATAAATGGAGAAATGCGTGGCGTCATAGTCGCAGGTCCGGCCCGGAGGGCCGCCGCCCTGAGAAAACAGCGCGTAGGTTTCGTCGGGCCCGAATCCGGAGGACATGAGCACCAGCCCCACGCTGTCGAAAAAGCGTGCCACGGGCAAGCCTTCCGGCAGATCAGGCGGCCGCGCCGACTCGGCGTCCGACTGCAGGAACTGGAAGAGCGGGAAGTTACCGTCGGACGGACCCGCGCCGGCCTCGACCATGCGGCGGCGCAGGACGCCGGCGATGGCGGCCTGCCGCGGATCGATTTGGCTGAAGAAGTGGATGAAATGCCCCAGGTGGTCATATAACTTGGCGGCATGCAGCTCCCCGAAGCCCCAGGCGCCGTTGGAATGTCCCGAATAGTTGAAATACTTGAAATGGCCCTTGCCCAAACCGATAACCATGCGCAGGGCGTAGTGCGGCGACACGCCGACGATCGCCCACTCGGGCGGCACGGGCGTTCCGGTGGCGGGCTGCCAGGCATAGAAAAACGGGAACACCGCATTCGGCACCTCGCAGAAATCGTAATCCAGGTTCGTCTGCCAGACGCCGTCGTTGCCCGCCTTCTCGAGCAGGTAGGCAAACCGCTCGCGATACTGCTTGAACCCGATCCCGGCCAGGGACAGCGCCCGGGCATACGTGACGTCGTCGGCTCCCGGATCGAGCAGCGCCAGGCCGGCATAGCCGAACATGCTGGCCAGGTAATAGTGCGGCCAGGAGCCCAGCCAGCGTTTCCTGATAACCGCCTTGCCCTCCTTGAGGGCGGACACTTCCGCCTGCGCGTAGCGCAGCATGGCGTCCGCCAGGGCGTTGCGCTCCGGCGGAACCAGGTCGTTCCAGACCCAGTCCAGGGCCGCCGACCAGCGGATACTGGGGAACGTATTGTCGACGCCGCCCCAGCGGGACTCCGCCGTGGCCCATAGCATGCGCCGGACCTTTTCCAGCACCGCCGGATCGCCGGTCACCCGGTAGACGAAGGCCGCCTGCATCACGCGCACTTGTTTCATATTCACGTCCGGACTGGCCCAGTTGCCGGAGCGGATAGACTCGGCGGGTATCTGGTCCAAGCGGCTTTTCATGTGATCGAACAGCGCCTGCCTGACGGTCAGCGCCCGGTCCCTGGCCGCCGGCCAGCTCTCGGCGTTGAAGAACAGGCGCGGGTGATCCGTTCGGATCCTGGGCACGAGATCCATGGCCCCGTTGAGCGCCTCAGCTTCCCACTTGACCGACCGGTGAAGGTCCGGCATGCCCAGCAGGCGTTCGAATTCGCGGCGCGCGGCGGGGTACTGCCGTTCCTGGAAAAACGATTTCGCCAGCGCCAGCTGGGCCCGGGCCGTCCATTCAGGGTCGCCGCTCGCCGCGCGGGCGCGGGCGCACGCGTCCCGGGCAGCCCGGTAATCCATTTCAGCCAGGCTCACGTCGGCGAGTCCCAGCCAGGCTTCGGCCTGCTGCGGCCCCGTGACGCCCGGGAGCGCCAGGGCCTGCTCGCAAACCGCCCGGATGGCCGCGCGGTTGGTTGCATAGGGATCCGCCAGGCAGGCGCTCCCCAGGGCCAGCAGGGCGTCGGCCTTTTCGCTATCGGTGGCGGCCAGATCGAACGCGCGGCGGAACGCCAGGGACGCCGCGGCCAAATTGGTCACGCCGGACTGCCGGCCGGACGCCATGAGTTCCGCATAGGCCGGTTCCGCCGCGGCCGCTTGCGCGATGGGTTCGGATACCGGCTCGCGCGCCGCCGTCGCGGTCCACGGCGCGGCCAGTGCTATACCCAGCGCTAATCCTCGGATCGTTGCTCGGTTCGCGAAAACGTTCCTCTGTGTGCGCAAAACCGGGTTCCTTCCCTGACCGGGGCGGGCCTGGCCGGACTCGTTCCAGTCGTTTATTTTGTGAAGGTAGACTTGTTTTCCGCCCACCACTTGGGCCAGGCGGGCTGGACATACGTGCGGATCGTGTATGCGTCCCACCCTGCGGGGATGTGCACCCGGTGCCCGGTAATCGCGAAGAGCGCGGCGTTGGCCGCCACACAGACCGCGGTGTGCTTGTCGCCCACCGCCTCGATCAGCGGCTCGATGGCCTGCGGGTCCTTCAACACCCCAAGCGCCTCCGCCGCCGCCAGCCGCACCGCCTGGTCTTCGTCCTTCAGCGTTTCGATGACTGACGGCACCGCCCGGGCGTCTCCCAGCCGGCCCAGCGCCTCCGCCGCCGCCGCCCGCACCGGCGCGGCCTCGTCGCCCAGCGCCGCCATCAGCGGCTGCGCCGCCCGCGCATCGCCCAGCCGGCCCAACCCCTCTGCCGTGTACTGGCGCACTTCGGCCTCGGCGTCTTTCAGCAATTCCATCAGCAAGGCCCCCGAGTCCTTGTCCCCCACCTGCCCCGCCGCGCGGGCGGCCCGGCTACGGATGCGGCTGTCTCCGTCCTTCAGCAGCGCCCGCAGCGCCGGCCCCGCCTCCTCCGCCCCGATGGTCCCCAACGCCTCCGCCGCGTACGCCCGCACCTGTCCGTCCTCGCTCTTCAGCGCCGCCATCAGCGGGCCCGCCGCCGGCGCCCCGATCGCGCCCAGCGCCTGGATCGCCGCCGACGCCGTCTCGCCGCCGGCGCCCAGCGCCGCTATCAGCCCCGGCGCCGTCGGCGCCCCGATCGAACTTAGCGCCCAGCCCGCGTAGTCGCGCACCCGGCTGTCCTCGCTACGCAGCGCCTCGATCAGCGCCGGCACGCCCCGCGGATCCTTCAACTCGCCCAGCGCCCAGATCGCCATCCGGCTTACCTCCGCGTCCGCGTCCTTGACCGCCGCCGCCAGCACGTCCGCCGACCGCGGGTCCCGAATGCGGCCCAGGGTGCGCACGATCGTCAGCCGTATCGCCGCCTCGGGACTTGCCATCGCCTTCATCAGCGGCGCCACCGCCGGCGCCCCGAGTCTCGCCAGCGCCTCCCCCGCCGCGCTGCGCACGAATCCGTCCGCGTCCCCGAGCGCCTTCGCCAGCGGCTCCGCCGCGCG
>CAZUYI010000230.1:0-4879 GCA_964624095.1 uncultured Verrucomicrobiota bacterium
ACCGGATGGATCTGGGCCGGGTCGTCGCCCGCGCGGCGGCCAACGTCACGAATTCCGTGTACCGCTATTGCCGGCGCGAGATCGCGGGGAGCGGCCGGCACGTCCTGACGATCGAGAATACCGGCGGGTTCTTTAACCGGGTTGACAGCTCCCCGTTTGACGGATTCGAGCTCGAGTTCCGGGGGCCGGCGGGGACCGAGATCAAGGTCCACCGCATCCGGGTGTCGCGGCGCGTGCGGCCCGGCGGGTTCCGTTGCGAGTTCGAGTTACCGCCCGGACCCGTCTGGCGGGCGGTGGGTAACATCAACCGCAAGACGCTCGTGTACGTGAATGGCGTCGAAGTGCCCAACAGCAGCGTGCTGTCCTTCCGGCCGCACCCGCACCACAGCCTGGGCCAGCAGTGGCAGGAAGTGGATCTGAAGCCGTATCTGAAGCCCGGCCGGAATGTCATGGCGGCCCGCCCCGCGTTCGATGCGGACGCCAATGCCCTGCTGCGGGCCACGGTTGTCATGGCCTCGGGTGAAACCGTGGACGCGAGCACCTCTCCCGCATGGCGGTATGTGCCGGCGTGCGGCGAGGGCTGGGCCGCGGCCGGGTATGCCGGCGAGACCCGGCCCATCCCCGCCGAGATGCCCTTTACGGCCAGCCAACTGCCCTCGGACGTGACGGCCATCCGATACGGGTACCGCCTGTACATGCAGGAGATCCACAGCCTTCCGGCGTACGACGGCCGGCTGCTGCTGCACTCGCCGGACGACAACCAGCTTTACTTTTCCGATAGCAAGCCGTTCCGGGCCCTGGCGCGGTGCCCCGCCGGGCTGGCGGCGGCCAACCCGGTCGTGAACTGGATCCTGTGCCGCTACCGGAAAGGCGCCGCGCTGGAAGCCGTGCAGTCCGGGACCGCCTCTGCCGGTACGGTTGAAGGCGATTCGCTCGTGTTCGAACTGACCGGCGGCGCGGGCGTGCCGGCGGGCCTGTACGTGCTCAAGTCGGTGCTGAGGGGAGGCGACGGCCAGGTGCTGGAAGACCGGATTCCGGAGCCGTGCATCGTCACGGGTAAGATTCCCATGGGCGCCACCGAGGGAAAGACCGTTGACGACGGCCTCGACCTCGAGCCGGAAGCGGTCATTGACTATACGAAGCCGGACGACCCGCGGTTCCCCTGGATGGAGATGGCCGGCGCCGATCTTTATACCGAGCCGCTGATCGTGACCCGCAACGGGCTGACCTACCGCGAGACCCGGCCGGCCGATGCGGCCTTCGGCAGCCGGCACGTGCTGATCACCCACAACTACGAGTTCCGGCATCCGGGCGATTTCTACCTGATGGAGCTGGAGTACCCGGACGATCAGCCGCGCTTCTTCGGGGTCTGCCTCGCGTCCGAGCATTACGGGAGTGGCGACCACAGCAAGGCGGGGCCCGCGGTCTGGAACGGCATGTGGCACCTGAACACCGGGCGGATGCAGACCCTGTCCTGGCTGTATCGGCCCGATCCCGGCTTCACGTCCATCAACTTGCTCAACATGCTGCCCGGCGGCGTCGCCGCCGCGTCCCGGCTGACCCTCCGCCATGTCAAGGGCCCGTTGCCGGAACTCAAGACTCGCGGCGCGGAGCGCCGGTTCGGCATCCTCATGGAGCACTCGGGCGCGGGGTGCGGGTTCGCCAAGACGTTTCGCAGTTCGGCCACCCCGAAATGGGGCACGGAGATGATCCTGGGGCTCGGCGGAAAATGGGAGGACAATGCCCGGAGCAACAGTCCGCTCGCCGTGCGGCTGGAATCCCTGGACGAATGGCTGGACACCTGCCAGCACTATACGGAATACCAGCGCTGGGCCGGGCAGAACCTGATCTTTCTCTCGTTCTATACCTACAGCGGAAGCCGCGAAGAGGCCGGTCCGTTTTCCGTTACCGGCGACGGGCGCCTGGTCTTCAACATCACCGATATCGCCGCCCGCGTGTTCCGGGACAACGGCGTCGAGTTCTTTTCCAGCATCCACTACACCAGCGATCCGGCCCTGCTGGCCCTGGACCGCGACGGCGCCCGGCCGGACCTGACCGACTCGATGCGGCTGATCAACCGCCACGGCCAGGAAGTCCGGCATTACGAGCGCGGGTACAACTTCAACCATCCCACGGTCCGCGGCTCCATGCTGGCGGTGGCCCGCGAGGCGGTGCTCAAGTTCCAGAAGCTGCCCAACTTCCGCGGCGTGAATTTCGTGCTCGCCTTCGAGGACCCGCTCATGTTGCCCAATACCTTCAGCGCCGAAGACGAGGTGCGCCCGCTCGATCCCCTGCGATTTGATTACAGCGACGTCACCGTCCGCCGGTTCGAGCAAGCCGCCGGCGTAACGCTCGACGTGGACGCTACGTCGCTCGACCGGTTCGCGATGCGGCACCGGCTGCTGACGGCGGAGCCGCTGCGGGAGCGCTGGATCGAGTGGCGGGCGCAAAACATGTTTGATTTCTACCTCGAGTTCCGGGATCGGCTGCGCGAGCTCAAGCCGGACGTGGACATCGTGACGGGCATCGCGCCCAGCCACTTCTTCGATTACGTGGAGGAGAGCGGGGTGAGCGCGGAGCGGGCCATGCGCGAGTTCGGGTGGGATTTTCCAAAATTCCACGGCCACGAAGGCCTGTACACCATGCCCTGGCTGCAGGGCAGCGGGCGGTACGGGTTCACCTACAAGACCTCGCCGCGGACCGACCAGTACGAGCGCTATCTGTGCACGCTGCGGGCGAACCTGCAGCCGGCCCACCTCAAGATCGGCGACGGCGCCATCGAGCGCATGGCCATGGTGGACTACGGCTGGCTGGAGCTCGAGCGGGGCGCCCAGACCGTCCTGCCCAAGCGGCCCCATTGGCAGGTGCCGTACCAGTATACTCTCGAGGCCCAGGCGCAGGGCGATTTCGCCCTGGCGCCCTACCAGCGGGTCATGGCCGCCATTGATCCCGACAGCGTGGCCTATGGGTTCACCGACGCGAACCTGAAGATCGGCGGCGAGCAGCCGCTGCGCGAGTTCGCGCAATTCCTGCGCTCGCTGCCCAAGGCCAAGTTCGAGCCGTTCGACGGCCCGGACTCCGAACTCATCGTGCGGACCCTGCGCCAGGACGGCGCGTTGCTCTTCTACGCACTGAACCCCGCGCCCTGGCCGGTGGCCGCGACCCTCGATCTCGAGGGCGCCGGGCCGGTGACGGACCGGATCACTGGCGCGGCGCGGCCGGCGCCCGTCACGGTAACGATCCCAGCGTACCACGGGGCGTCGTTCGAGGCGCCGGGCGGCGCGTCCGTGAAGGGGTGGACCACGGACGCGACGGGCGCGGACTTCCCGGCGTACCGGACGCACCTGGAGGACACGCTCCGGAAGACCGCCGCCCGCATGGCGGACCGCCGGATCCGGTCCGTGCTGCTGCCCGAACAGGACCGCGCCCTAGATGCACTCTTAAAGCAGGCGGAAACGGCCCTGGCGGCCGGACGTCCGGCCGAGGCATGGCAGCTCCTCACCGGCTGGGACTTCATCTGGAGCTCGTATTTCCTCGAGCGCCAGGCCGAAGCCCTGCAACTGGTCACGGAACTGGATCCGCCGCCGCCCGAGCTGGGGCCCAGGACGCTGGCGGCGCCGCGCGCCGCGGTCCCGCCGGCCATTGACGGGGACCTGTCCGACCCGCTGTGGCAGGGCCTCGTTTCGCAGGCCGGGTTCGTGGACAAGGACGGGCATCCGGCCCTCGTGGGCACGGAGGTGCGGACGGCCTGGGATGCCGAGCGCCTGTACCTGGCCTTCGTCTGCCGGGACCGGCGCCCGGACCAGTTAAAGCAGGATGCCAAAGACGAACGGAACGTGCTCCAGGACGACTGCGTGGTCTTTTTCCTGCAACCCGACCGGGACCGCACCCGGCACTTTCAGATGGCGTTCAACCCGGCGGGCGTCAAGTTTGACCAGCGTGACCTCGACTATGCCTTCGCGCCCGACTGGGACGTCGCCGTGCGGGTGACGCCCGACGGCTGGACGGCGGAGGTCGCCCTGCCGATGGCCGCGCTGGAGGCGCAGCCGGCGCCGGGGCAGGCATGGGGCTTTAACGCCTGTCGGCTGTTCCGGCTGAACCGGGTCCCGTGGAGCACGTGGCGTTACATGCCCCGCGAGTGGCATAATCCACGAGGATACGGCGCCATGGAATTCAGGGAAGCCGCCTCCTGACCGGCATCCCGGCCGGCTGCCACCTGGAGGTGTGCGGGGACGGCCGGGTCGGCCGCGCGGGCCCGGGCGGCCGAACTGTGGCTCTGACGCTGTACGTGTCGCGCTACGGACGAGGTGCGCATCAACCGGGCCTCCGTGCCCAAACGCCGGCCGCTCGGCATGGTTACGGTGCTCGGTAAGATCGTGGAGGAATGAAGGCGCCCGGGTCATGCGCGGCGGGCAAGGCAGGGCGCGGGATCGTCCGCCTTGGCCGCAGCGGGAAAACCCGCTCGGCGCCTGGCCGCGCCCAGCGGCGCCGCGGCGTCTTTTTTACTGGACCCTCCGGACAACGGCTGGCAATCTGTCCAGCATGCAAGCCGGAGGGAGCGGCGGAACGCGGGACCGATGGGGCCGCGCCTCTCGCTCGGTAGTTGCGTCATCCCCACCCCATCCCGGAAGGAGTTCGGCCATGATGTCTTGCGCTCAATCCACACAAAAAGCCGGCCGGCTCGTGCTGGCCCTGGCCGGGTCCTTCGCCTGTGCGCTCGGCGCGGCCGCCGCGCCGGGGAGCTGGACGGCCACGGCCGAGCGGCCGCCGGCCATTGAACTCGTGCCGCCGGCCTCTGCGCCCATGGAGTTCGCCGCCGCGGAGCTCTCGCGCTACCTGGGCCGGATTCTGGACAAGCCGGTGTCCGTCGGCCCGGCGT
>CAZUYI010000231.1:0-4872 GCA_964624095.1 uncultured Verrucomicrobiota bacterium
CAACTCTCGGAGGCCGGCCCGCGCCAGATCTTCCAAAGCTGTTTCGGCAGCCCGGTGGCGGGCTGTAGGGGGCAGTTGCTGGCAGGCGAATCGCCCGTGTTTTACCGGGACTGGATGGGCACGGCGGTGAACTTGGTCAAGCGGATGAAGTTTGCCGGCGAAAACGCCCATTTCATGGGCCAGTACATGTATGACAAGGTGCTGTACCCGAGCGCCTTTTCGGAAACGACGGCCATGGGCGTGTCCGGTAGCCTGCGGGATTACGGGGTGCTGCTGGCGCGGATGTTCGAGGAGAATGGCCTGGGGCTGTTCAGCACCCTGCAGATCATGGGCTCCGGCCGGATTCCCTTGACGGGCAGCGACGAGGACGTGGCGGACGGCGTGCCGACCTTCGCCCAGGTGGACCAGGCCGGCCGGCAGCCGAGCGAGTTTGGCAAGGTGACGCCGAACTGGATCCATCCGGGCGTCCGCGCGTTCTATGAGCAGATCGTGCGCGAGCTGACGGACTTGTACGGCGGCGAGAAGGGTTGGAAAGGCATCGTGCTGCATCACTTCGACAGCGTAGGGCCGTCATGGTGCGCGCCGAACTGTAAGCCGGGTTCGGCCAGTTTTGACGATTTCAGCGTGGCGCGGTTCGAGGCCGAGACGGGGATCAAGGTGCCTGTGGACCCGGCCGATCGGGATCGCTTCGCCGCGCGGCATGCCTGGCTGACCGGCCAGGCGGCGGAGGCCTGGACGCGCTGGCGCTGCGACAAGCAGCACGACATTTACCAATGGACGGCCGGCCATTTGAAGGCGCGCCGGGCGGACCTGGACCTGGTCATCTACGCCTATGCGAGCTACTTGGTTCCGCCGCTGGACGAGGCGCCGGGGACGGCGTTGCCCTCGCTGTTCGATTACGGGCGGCGCGGCGGGATAGACCTGGAGCGGATCAAGAAGGATCCGAACATGACGCTGGCGCCCAACGTGTTCGTGACGCTGGATGTGCCGGGGACGGACACGATCAGCGGGGACTACGAAGCCCGGGGACGCGGCCGGTTCGACGGGACCGGCCGCGCGCTGGCGCACCGGGAATCCACGCTGGCGCCCTTTTCCAACGACGGCAAGAACGCCCTGGCGGTGCGTTACAACTGGATCGAGCCGCAGCCGCTGGGGCCGGACTACTGGCTCTGGAACTTTTCGAGCCCGGAGGCCTGGCCGTACCCGCAGGACGACTATTTTGCCGATTACTGGATCAACAGCTTTGTGCGGTCCAACCCGCGCATGATTCTGCACCCGCTGATGGATCAGGTTCTCTGGAACGGGCGCGAGACGTCCATGTCGAAGTTCGCCCAGGCGTTCCGCTCCCTGCCGGCCACGGAGTACACGCGGCTGACGGGCCAGGGGCGCGACCGGAACGTGTGGATCGCGCAGGGCGTGTTCGAGGGGCAGACCTATGGCTACGTGGCCAACCCCTACTGGTGGGAGACGGAGGTGATCCTGACGCTCGCGGACGGCGTGCGCGGGCGCGAGTTGACCCTGGATGAGCCGCTGCGGGGCGGCGTGTGGCGGGGCCGGCTGGGCGCGTACAGCATGCGGACCTTCCGGTTCGAGGGCGAGCCGGCGGCCGCGATTGCCGGGTGCGACGCGGTGGTCGGCGAGACCGGCCGGCTGGATGTTGAACGGCAGCTCGAGGAGTGGCGCCGGACCCTGCAGACGAAACGGGCGCCGTTGCGGGACGCCGGGCGGGAGGCGGCATTCGAGACGGTGCTGCAGGCGGCGGGCCGGTCCCTGCGGGCGCGCGCGTATGACGCCGCCTACGAGGAACTGACCGGCCGCCAGGCGCGGCGCCTGCACGCGCTGCTCATGGAAAGCGCGTGGTCGCCGTATCTCACGGAGGGCTGGGCCATAAGCCGGCGCCTGCCGCGCGAGGGCCGGCGCGACGTGCGCGAGCTGGAGCCGGTCCGTGCGGACGATCCCTCGCTGGACTGGCAGCCGCTGCCGGTGACGGCCAAATCGAATCGCATTGCGCCGCACGCGGTGTATGGAGACCTGGACGGGTTCGTGTACCTGGCCAACCGGATTCGCGTGCCGGTGGCGGGCGACTGGACGCTGAGCGTGGGGCATGACGGGGGCTGCCGGGTATTCCTGGACGGGCGCGAAGCGCTGGTCGAGCCCGCGCGGCAGAACCCGATCATGGAAGACCGCACGCGGCGGACGGTCTCGCTCTTGGAAGGCGAGCATGAACTGGTGGTGGCCTTCGACCTGGATTACGGCCTGGGGTGGGGCATGACGATGCGCTTCCAGGCGCCGGGCGGCGCGCCCCGGCGTACGCTGGATTTTCCCGTCGCGCTGGAAGCCCGGGCCGAGCGGATAGGAGAGCGGCTGTGAGCCGTGACGGGGCGGACAGGAACGCTGTGAGCCGTGCCCGGCGGACCGCGGGCGGGGCCGGTTCGGGCCGCCGGAATGCGTTATCGGGACTGGCCGGCATCGCGCTGGCGGCGGCCGGCTTGGCCGCCTGGCCCGCGCGCGGGGGCGCCGCGCCGGAGCGCGTGGCCGCCTGCGATACCGTGGTGTCCGAGCGGGGCCGGCAGGCGGTGGCGCGGCGGCTTGACGAGTGGCGCCGGTCGCTGGAGAAGCACCGCGTGGCGTTGGAGCGCATCGGGCGCCTCGCGGACTTCGCGGCGGTGATCGAGCAGGCGGACGCCGCGTGGCGCGCCGGCGACATGGGCGCGGCCTATGATTGCCTGACGGCCCCGCCGGCGCGGCGGCTGTGGCGGGCGGTGGAATCGGACCCCGATGCCCCGCACGTGTACGTGGACGGCGCGGCGGGGGATGATGCGCGCTCGGGGCTGGGTGATTGGACGAATGCGGTGCAATCCATCGCCGTGGGCCTGAAGAAGGCCGGGCCGGGCTGCATGGTGCTGGTGGCGCCCGGCCGGTACCGGCTGGCCTCGGAACTGGTCATCGAGAAGAACGTGATACTGCGCAGCTGGAAGGACGGCGACGTGGACCCGGACCACACCGTCCTTGACGGGCAGGGGCGCACCCGCTGCGTGTATCTCGATCACAGCGCCGCGCGGGTGGCCGGGTTCACGCTGACGGGAGGGAATGGCGCCGGGATGATCAGCCGGGAGTCCGGCGGCGCCGTCTTCATATACACGCGCGGCGGCACGCTGTCCGATTGCCGGGTGTGTTTCAATGCCGCCGACCTGCATGGCGGCGGAGTCATCCTCTACTCGGACAACGCCCGCCTCGAGCGCTGCGTGGTGGACTGCAACAGGGTCACCAACGTGAGCCGCGCCCGGGGCGCCGGGATCTATATCGCGTCCGGCGGGACCGTTGCGCACTCCACGGTGGCCGGCAATACCAACCTGGCCGAAGGCGCTTATAGCGGCGGCGGGCTGTATATCCGCGGCGAAATGAACCCGGAACGCTGCCGCGTGCTCGGCTGCGTGATCAGTAATAACCAGGCCTGCTGCGGCGCCGGCATCCAGGTGTATGGCACGGCCGTCATGGAAAGCAATACGGTCGTCCGCAACCGGGCCGTCGGACGGGAGCTGGTCATGGGCGGCGGCGTGTTTATGTATATGGTCCGCTGGGGCGCGGTGTTCGCCCATAACACGGTGTCCGACAATGCGGCGGGGACCGGCGGCGGCGTGTTCGTCTGGCCGTCCATACCCGGCGAGGTCTCCCGCGGTATCGTCGGCGGAGTCGCGATCCGCCAGTGCGCGCTGACCGGCAACACGGCCGCGTCGTCCGGCGGCGGGCTCTCGGTTTTCATCCCCGGCCCCAACTATGCGCACACGCGGGTGTGCGTCGCCGGCTGCGACATTTCCGGGAATCGGCTGGCGGGTACCCATGCCGGCGCCGGCGCCGGCGTCCAGTGGGACGCGCCGGGCCTGCTCGAGCGCTGCGTCATTGCGGACAACCGGGCGGACGGCGGACGCGGCGGCGGGCTCAGCCTGAAACGCACCCACGCGCTCGGCGCCCCCGAAGCCTTGGTCGTGCGCAACTGCCTCGTGGCGGGCAACTCGGCCGGCGCCGGGGCCGGCCTGGTGTTCACGGGCTGTCATCCCGGCGCGCCCGCGCACCTGGAAAGCTGCACGGTGGCTGGGAACCGCGCCGCCGTTTCGGCCGGCGGTGTGCTGATCGAGCGGAGCACGGGGGCGGCGCTGACCAATACGATCGTGGCCTGCAACGAGGCGCCCGCCCACGCCGACCTCGAGCTGGCGCGGGCCGTGGCATCGCTCGGATATTGCTGCGCGGAAAGCTCCGCGGAGGAAGGCTCGACGGGTCTCGTGGCGCGGGCCGTGTCCGGCGACCCGGGATTCCGGGACGCGCGCGCCGGCGACTTCCGGTTGGCCCGGGAGTCCCCATGCGTGGATGCCGGGATCAACCAGCCGTGGATGGCCGTGCCGGACGCGGTGGACCTACGCGGAGCCCCGCGCGTCCGGAACGGCACGGTGGATGTGGGGTGTTTCGAGCTCGACCTGTAGTCGGGCGCCGCCATGGCGGCGCCGTGGGAACGCAGCCTTCGGCGCCAGGCCCGTTCGCCCGGCCGTGAGACCCGGGGCCCGGGACAGCCCTGGCCTAGCGTCGAGGGGCCCAAGCGGCCCGCGGTGGCGGCGGCCCGCGCGATCTGGCGCAATCAGGACGCGCAAAGCCTGAAAACAGGGAATCGGCGGACGAGAATGTGCGACGAGAACGGACCACGAGTGGTACATGTCTCTTAATCGTAAACCGCTCTCGTCGCCCGCTATCGTAAACCGATGCGCAAAGCCTGAACACAGGAAAGCTGGCCGACGAGAACGGATAACGAACGGCGTGTGTTCCCCTTCACAACACCAACCGGGAGGGATCCCATGAAGACGCGAGGCGGAACGGCGGGGG
>CAZUYI010000232.1:0-3167 GCA_964624095.1 uncultured Verrucomicrobiota bacterium
GATCCTCCCCGCTTCGGCCGGCCTGGGGTCAGGCCGGCTCCAGAAGAACCCGCGCCATAGCGGAAGGATCGGTTGACGAGCGCGCGCGGCGAGAACGGCGGACGAGGGGTACCCATGCCACTATTTGCGTGACGTATCCGGGGCGACCGCGCTACAGTGGCGGCGTGAGAGAACAGCTACGCATCGGCTTGACGTTCGGACTGACCTCGGCCGTGATCACGACACTGGGCCTGATCGCCGGACTGCATTCGGGCACCCATTCCCGGCTGGTGGTGTTGGGCGGGATACTGACGATCGCGCTGGCCGACGCCTGTTCCGACGCGCTCGGGATACACTTGTCGGAAGAGTCTGAAAACACGCATTCGGCCGCGGAAATCTGGGGCGCCACGCTGGCCACCTTTGCCTCGAAATTCGTGTTCTCGATGACGTTCGCGGTCCCGGTCCTGCTGCTGCCGCTGGACAGGGCCATGGTCGTGTGCATGGCCTGGGGTCTGCTCATCCTGGCGCTGCTCAGCTACGGCGTCGCCCGCGCCCAGCGCGCGCGTCCCTGGAAAGTCATTGCCGAGCACCTGCTGATCGCCATCCTGGTGGTGGCCATCACCCACTGGATCGGCGAGTGGATCGCCTCTCTGGGCGCCTGAGTCTCAACGGCGCACGAGGGGGAACGAGGAGCGGAATGGCTCCGTCAATCGTCGTCCGATCTCGTCGCCCGTTATCGTCGGCGGAAGCGGGAGGCCGGTTGCCCTACCCGGGCCGGGCCGCTATACTGGCCGCGCCATGAAGCCCCTGTCCGCCCTGTGGTTGATCCTCGTGGCCGGCGCAACCGGCCTGCCGGCCGCGCCGGTTGCGGCGGCGCCGGATGACACGTCGGGCAGACCTATCGAAGACGCCCGCGCGCCGACGCTGGACGCCTTTCTCGATGCGCGCCGGGACCGGTACCGCGAGGCGCTGGCGCGTGCCAGCCGCTGGCTGGACCGGCTCGAGGTCAACCCGGTCGAACTCCGCGCGCGCGGCGTCAAGGGCAAGAAGAAAGTGGCCGAACTGCTGGATGCCCTGTTGAAACTGCACGGAGTTGCAGACGGCGCGGCGCGCAGCGCGCTCGAAGCACGCATCCGGGCCCTGGCATCCATGACCGCCACGCCCGGCTACCACGATATGCTGCGCGTGGACGACCAGACCTTCAAGGAGGACGCCACGTCCTACCTGCGGACGGCCTACCGACTGGACCGGTTCGGCCTCGATACAACCCTCTATCGGCGCGAGATTCAGCGGGTGCTGCCCCGCCTGAACGCCCATATGGCCGGCCGCGGCGTGGACCAGCGCATGGCCTTCCACACCTACTACCGACACTTCAACCTGCCCGAGCCATTCCCGCTCGCCGCGGCCTTCCAGGCCGGCCTGATCGCCGCGCGGCGCGAGGCCGCCTTCTTCAAGCAGCATCCCATGGAATGCTATAACCTGACCCACGAGATATTCGCCCCGTACGAGTTCGGCGAGTCGCTCGACGCCGATTTTTTTACCGAGTCCGACAAAACCTACCTGCGTCAGCTGCTCGCCGAGCTGACCCGGCATGCCCTGGCCGCGGACCATACGGACCTGTTGGCCGAGCTGACCTCCTGCCTGCGCTACCTGCGCTTCACGGGAGAGCCCGTGTACCGGGCGGCACTCGAGAACCTGCTGGAGCGGCAGCGGCCGGACGGGGCGTGGGGGGACTACGAGAACCTGCGGGCCGTGTACGGGTCCGCCGTGGAACAGGGCTTTTACCTGCACACCACGCTGGTCGCGCTGGACGCGCTGACCACCGCGTTCAGCGCACCGTGACCGTCAGGGCGTCGTACAGGATCGGCCCGCCGGGATAGTTGAGCAACCCGTCCAGCGGGTCCACGGCGAAGATCAGGGTATACACGCCGGGCTGCAGGGTCACGTTCCGCAAGCCCGGGACCGGCAGCCGCAGGCTGACCAGCGGGCCCTGGTAGGCCGGCTGGAACGCGTCCGGGCGTCCCGCGGCGACCGGCATCCAGGCGCCATCGGGACCCAGGCAATACCACAGGACGCCCTGCTGTGGCAGCGCCAGCAGCCACCAGTCGGCATCCAACCCGGCAAACAAACCGGCGTTAAGCGTCAGCGCCAGGGACACGGGCTCGGATCGGCCGACGCGGATATCCCCGCTCCGGCCGTTCAGGCTAAGCCCCGTATCGGGCGGCGGGAACACCTGGACGTCGGAATCGGAAGCCGTCACCACCGTGCCGTTCGGGGCCGTCCCGCCGGCCGTGGCCGTGTTGGTGAACGAGCCCGCCGCGAGGTCTTCGGGCGTCAGGAGGTAGACGCCGCTGAAGGTCGCATCGTCCGACTGGCCCGGGGCCAGCGCGATGGGGCCGCCCATGACCGTGACGAGCGGATCGGCGATCGTCACGTTCGTGAGGGTGACGCTGCCCGTGTTCATCACCGTAAAGCGGTAGGCAATGTACGGGACAACGCCGGGCTCCGTGATGCAGAGTTCGCCGGAGAACGGGTAGTTGTGGAACTCGAAACCGGTGTGCGCATAGACGTCGCCGCCGAACACCGCCCGGCCTTCCACCGAGCCGCCCGACAGGACCGCCGAGGCGTGCGGTGCCAGCAGGGACCCGGTCAGCGTGAAGCCGGTAAACACGACCTGCGTAGCCTCCGGGAAGTTGAACAGCACCGTATCGCGCGTCACGCCGGTCAGATGCATGGCCGTGTTCTTGATTCGGAGGTCGTCCCCGTGAACATTCACCAGTACTGTCGAGCCGGGCGGCGCGGTGATGTCGAGGACGGCGCCCGACAGGCCGCCCGGCGGCATGTCGAGATTGAAGACGTTAAGGACCGGGTCGTTGCCCACCAGCACGAGTCGCCGCCCCGGCAGCAGCTCCTTCGTCACCACGCCGCGGTCGGCCAGCGCGCCGACCTGGGCGCTCTCGGCGATCAGGTCGGCGTGCAGGTCCGCAAAGGTCACCCCGCTCCCGTCGGCCGGGACGTTGCCGTGCTCGTCAAAGGTCACCGGATAGACATGCCGCACGAGGTTCCCGTTCGCCATGGTCCGCGGCGGGCCGTAGCGCGTGCCGCCATACACGATGTTGCCGTTGACGTAGAACTGGCCGTCGTACAGGTCGCCGCCCACGATGAGCGTATCGTTGCTGTCCCCGTAA
>CAZUYI010000232.1:3177-4864 GCA_964624095.1 uncultured Verrucomicrobiota bacterium
GCTCTTTGGCGGCGCTGGACAGCGTGAAGCGTGCCCTCAGCGCGGACTGAGCGCCGGAGATAGTGATGAGCGGCTGGGAAACCGTCGGTTGCGCGAACCACCCGGAGCGGCTGGCGCTGGAGCGGTGCGAAGTCTGCGGGAAGCCGGTCTGCGCGTACTGCCTCTACTACACCGCCGACGGCCAGCGGCTCTTCGGTGTCGCCGCCCACGGTGGTGAAATTGCCGAAGATCAGCGCGTTAAAAACCTTCGCCAGGCCGAACACGTCGCAGTCCACGGGCGGCAGGATGGTCTCGCCCGTCTTGACCAGGGCGATCGCGGCGTCCTCCTCCTCTTCCTCGCAGTCGTCGTTCGGGCCCGGCACCAGGCCAAGGGGCGTCTGCTGCCCCGCCTTGATCCCGAAGACGATGTCGCCCACCGCGTAATTGCCGTTGACCGTGATGTAGTAATGGCGGAGTTCACCCTCCTCGAATCCGCCGTTGAACTTCTGGCCAGTGATGCCCGTCGTGGGGTCCCAGAGCGGCGGGGAGGGGAAATGCTTCGGCTCCGGGGTGCCGCCCCCCGACTGCAGCGACTGCCGGTTAACGCCGTCCCACGTGCCGGCATCGAGAATCACGATGGTCGGGCAACCCAGGCCAAACGTGACGTGGCTGATGGCAGGCGGCCCGTCGGATTCCACGGTGTAATACCAGGTGGACTCCCCTTGCGACGGGTAGTCGTACTCGACGCCCTCGAACGTGACGTAGTGCCCGCCGATAGTGATCGGCGCGGAACCGGCGAGCGCGGGGCAGAGGCACACGGCGGCGAGCGCCGCCAGGCGGGCGACAGCCGACACGGCATTCATGACAGCTCCTGGGTACAGAATAAGTGACGCGCGCGCCGAACGACTCGCACAAATTCACCCCTGTGAATCCCTTGGTGCTTTCTTGGCCGGCACTCTAACGCCCGGATAGGTTGATGTAAAGCTTTTTTTTCGAAAACCTTTACGGCCCGGATCGTTGTGGGCGTGGCCCTGAAAAATCGGGAGCCCCGCCCCTTTCCCGCCCAGGGGCCCGTACGGCCAGGAGGCGCGCGGTCTCGGCCTTGCGGCGCGGCTCAGCGCAGGCGCAGCAGCATGCCCTGGGGCATGCGTTCGTAGGCGCCCATGTCCACCCGGCGTCTGAAGCGATCAATCCGCGGCTTCCCATCGAGATCCACGGCCTCGTCCATCCAGGCCTGATTCGTGCCGGCGTCCAGACCGGGCGAACCGGCTGCCAGCCGGTAATCGGCGCCGGCGTAGGATTCAAATAGCGGCGCGGCGGTCACGTTGCCCTGCTCGGTATTGCTCAATTCCGGGCTGCACGAGTAATGGAACGGCTCGATATAGGCCGCGCCGCCGCGCACGTCGGGATAACTATCGGCGCTATTGGACACAATCACGCTGTTCCACACGGTGGTGTGGTTTGTGATCACGCTCATCCCGCCGTAAGAAGCCTTGGCCCGGTTGTCCACGATCGTGCAGGACTCGATCCGCGCGTCCAGCGGGTTCGGGCCTCGAGCGGCGCAGCTTGCGCTGCCAAACGCTATTCCGCCCCCAAAGTTTCCCGTATTCGTTGCGCTATTGCCGGACACCAGGCAGGTTTGCACCACCACCGACGCGCTGCCCGTGCCGATATAGAAGCCGCCGCCGCCGCCTGACGACCCGGAGGT
>CAZUYI010000233.1:0-1484 GCA_964624095.1 uncultured Verrucomicrobiota bacterium
CTTCAGGTGCAGCCGGGTCATGCGCCCGGCCAGGCGCCGGATCCACGCGCAGGGGTCTTCGCCGGCCTTGAGCATGAAATAGGTGTCCAGTTCGAAGGACAGCAGCGCCGGCGCCACGTCCTCGGCCAGGCGCTCGAGAGCCGGCCGGCCGGCCCGCCGCTCGAACTCGGACTCGTGGTTATGGTAATGCAGCCGCATGCCCAGCGCCTGCAGACGCTCGGCCAGCCGCCGGATGTCGCCCCGACACGCCGCCCAGTCGGCGTGGATTCTGCCGGGCCATCCGGTCACGGTATCGCGCACGCCCAGGGCGCGTAGCACGCCGGGGAGCGGGGCGTCGGACCGGGCCAGCGAGTCCGGATCGGAGAGGTACATCCCCGTCAGGTCGAGCCCGGCGGCGCGCCGGTCGGCGTCCAGTCCCGCCGGATCCTGCAACTCGGCGGACACGCCCTCGATCCCGTCGTAGCCCATGGCCGCGAGCGCGGCCAGCGTCCCGGTCCTGTCGCGGCGCAGCGGGGCACGCAGCCCGTACAGTTGCGCCGCGATCCGGAACGCGCCCGGAAGCCCCGCCTGTTTCCCGGAAGCCATCGCGTCCATTCGCCGCCGCGGTCGGCGGCCACCCGGGTCGCCGGGCCGCGCCGCATCATTTTTTTTTCGGGGCCGTGAGGGCGGCCACGTCGAGCGTATCGAGTTGCGTAAACACCTTGTGGAACGCGCGGGCCACCGCCTGGACCGCCGCCTTGCCGTTCGGCGCCCGCAGCGGCGTGGTCATGCCGAAGTGGGTGTCCGTGTGCCGCTGCGCGACGGGATAGGCGGCCGGATCGTATGTCACCGGCCGCGTCAGGTGGCAGCTCCACGGGCAGCCGCGCCCGTAGGCGTTTTGGGCCCGGAACACGGTCATGGCCGGCAGGATGAACGACTGCCAGACGCCGACCGGCGCCCCCTCGGCCTGGAGGGCCTTCATCACGGCGTTGCGGAACAGGTGCGGCGGCCCGGCCCAGCCCGCCGCGCGCAGGTCAATCCGGCAGGTGAAGTTGTACCAATTGTGCGAGTAGCCCCTGGGTTCGACCGGCGGAATCAGCGCCGGGAGGCCCTTCAGCGCGCCGAGCAGCCGCGCGGCGTTCTCGCGCTGAACCTCGAGATAACCGTCGAGCTTGCCGAGCTGCGCGCGGCCGAAGGCCGCCACGAGGTCCGACATGCGGTACATCCAGCCGAGGGCGTAGGCGTGGTAGTCGCGGGATTCGACCGGGCTGCGCGTTTCGCCGAACGACCAGAGCTGCTTCGCCTTCTGATACAACGCCTCGTTGTCCGTCACGAACATGCCGCCCTCGCCCGAGCAGAGACACTTGTTCTGGTTGAAGCTGAACGCCGCGCAGTCGCCCAGGGTGCCGGCCTTGCGCCCTTTGAACCGCGCGCCGTGCGCCTGGCAGGCATCCTCGATCACCGCCAGTTTGTGCCGGCGCGCGACCCGACGCACGGCGTCCATG
>CAZUYI010000233.1:1494-4862 GCA_964624095.1 uncultured Verrucomicrobiota bacterium
GCCGTGAGCCCGTGCAGGTGCACGACCACGATGGCTCGCGTCTTGCGCGTGATGGCGGCCTCGAGCCGGCGCACATCGAGGTTCATGGTGTCGAAGTTTAGGTCCACGAAGACCGGGATCGCGTTGTGGTGCAGGATGCAGGTGGCGCTCGACGACCAGGAATAGGCCGGCACCAGCACGTGGTCGCCCGCTCCGATGCCGCAGGCCGCCAGGCCCATGTGCAGGGCGGCCGTGCCGCTGTTGGTCGCAATGGCGAACCGGTTCCCGTTCCAGGCCTTGAATTCCTCCTCGAAGGCCCGGCAGTTGGGCCCGAAACTGTGGTTGGTCCCGTTCAGCGACGCGAGCACCATCGCGCGGTCTCTGGCGTGGATCGGGGGCCAGGACTTGATCAGCCCCGCGGGCACGGCCTGGCGTCCGCCGTGAATGGCCAGCGTTTTCATGAGATCTCCTCCGTGTGAGTGCGTTCCGCCGGGCGCCGCTCAGGCGTACCCGCGCGCTTTCATGTAGGCCATGTTCATGGCCGCGCTTTCCCGGTTGCCGAACCGGGACTTGTCGAGCTCGGGCGTCAGGTAGCCGTCGTACCCGATTCGCTCCAGGACGGCCAGGCAGCCGTCAATGTCCACCTCGCCCTCGCCCAACTCGAGGAAGGCGCTGAAGACCTCGAATCCCTGGGCCTGGCCGCCGTCGCCGGCCACGGGGTGCGTCTTTTTCACGTCCTTCAGGTGCACGAAGCGGATGCGCGGGGCATAGCGCTCAAAGATCGCGACCGGGTCGCAGCGCCCGACGGCCAGGTGGGCGGTGTCGGGCCCGAAAAACAGCTCGGCGGGGTCGGTCCGCTGCATCAGGAAATCAATCTCGGGCTCGTACATCGCCACCGTGTTGGCGTGCGGATGCAGGCACGGCAGGATCCCGTAGGGCTTGCAGACCCGCCCGATGCCCTGCAGTGTCTGGAGCTCCCGCTCGAGCTCGGCGGGCGTGGCGCCGCCCTTCTTGCCGGCCGCCTGGATGCTGATCGAGCGCACACCGGCGGCGGCCAGGAAGTCGAGCGACCCGGCCACGGTCCGCACGTCGGCGGCGGGGTCGCCCCGGTTCCAGAAATAAAAGCTGGCCGGGTACACCCCCGCGTCATCCACGATGGCCTTGAACTCGGCGGGCTTGTCCTTGAACATTTCGACGGCCGTCGCCACGCTCTCGAAGGCGCGGAACCCGAGCGACTGAATGTCCCGGAGCGCCTGGACCATCTGGGCGGGCTCCTTCAGCCCCCAGGGCCAGATGGCATACGCGAGCTTCGCACGGTTCATGTCTGTATCCTCCTTTGAATGACGCGGCCAGGCGCGGCGCCAGACCGGCCTGGCCCGCCGGCTGCGCCACAGCGTCGCATGGCGCACGGGCCGGAGGCAAGCGGAGAGTTTTGCGAATTCGGGTACTTTGTTGCGCCGCCCCGAACGGGGGCCTGGCGGGCCGGGCGGCGCCGCGGCTCAGCCGGCACCGCGGGGACGCAGGCCGGCCGTATCGCGCGGGGCGCAGCCGACATGGCGCCGGAAGACTTTCGAAAAGTAGTGCTCGTCCCGGTAGCCTGCCTGGGCGGCGGCCTCCTTGACGCTCATGCGGCCGGTCTCGAGCAGGGCGCGCGCCCGGGCCATCCGCACGGAGGTCAGGTACGCAAAGAGCGAGAACTCGCTGTCCTGGCTGAAGACATGCGAGAGGTAGCACGGGCTGACCCGCAGCACGCGGGCGATGTGCTCCAGGGTGACCGGCTCGCGGTAGTGGGCGTCAAGGTACTCGCGGGCCTGGACGATCAGCTGGCGGCGGCGCCGGACGCCCGCGGAGGACGCCGGGCGGCGCGGCGCCCCCAGGGCCGTGTCCAGCATGAGCAGCAGGATGGCGGTGTCCGTGGCGGGGGGAACCCGGCGCTGCAGCCGGTCAAACGCCCGCCCGAGTTCGGCGGACGCGGGCGCGCAGCGCGCCGGGATGGCCTCGGGCGGAAGCCTCCGCAGAAAGGGGCGCTCGCCGGCCCACGCAAAAAACACCATGAAGACGTGCAGCCCCTGCACGGCGTCAAACTCGTCGCGGTGCAGGGTGTTCGAAGGGATCAGAAGCGTGTCGCCCGGCCCGCCCCGGATGAGGCCCCGGCGCAACTCCACGCGGACCCGCCCGCGCAGGATGTGGATCAGCTCGCACGAGCCCGCGCTCGCATGGCGGCGTTGCGCCCAGACGGGGTCCATGACCATCGGACCCAGCGAGCGAATGTCGGGCAGGGTTCCCAACGGAATGGCATCGCGCATGGCCCGGCTCTCCACGGCCCGTATCATAAGACCCCGGCGCGCCCTGTCAACGACGCCCGTCAACCGATTCCCGCGGGACACGGCCCCGTCCCCCCCGCACGCCGCGCTCGGATCATGGCGGCCCGGCGACGCCGGGGCCGGAGGGAACTCGCTTTTTTTCGGCAGCCGCATTTTCCGGATTGACCGTGGCGCCGCGTTCCGCTATCTTAGCTTGGAAACGCGGAGGTAGTAACGCCACGCGGCCGGGACGCCGGCACGCCGAATCGCTCGAGACACTTACTGTGTGGGCCGCCATGCGAAACAGACTCTCGATTGCCACCCTCGTGTTCGCGCTCCTGGCCACGGCACACGCCGACCGCTACGTCGCGCCCAACGCGCCGTTCCGCGGAGAGCCCTACAAGCAATGGAACAGCGCCGCGACCAGTATCGTGGAAGTGCTTACCAACGTGCCGCCGCCGCCCAGCCCGAGTGCCCTGACCAACGGCGAGACGATCTGGGTCTCCAACGGAACCTATTCCCTGTCGGCCACGGTGGTGCTGACCACCAACCTGTCCCTGCGCATCTGCGGGTACCAGACCAACACGGCCGCCGTGGTCATCAACGGCGCCTCCAACCGCTGTTTCTTCATCGGGCACGACGGCTTTACGCTCGAAGGGCTCACGATCTCCAACGGCTGGGGCGACGGCGCCGGCGTCTATATGAACGGCGGCACGGTCACCAATTGCCGGATCGTCAACGGCTCGGGCTCGACCGCCGGCGGCGTGCACCTCAACACGGGAACGGTGGCCAACTGCACGATCGAGGCCAACACGGGCAGCCAGGCCGGGGGCGTCTTCCTGAACGGGCCGTCGGCCCGTGTGTACCATTCCACGCTGCGCTTCAACTCGGGCCTGGCCGGCGGCGCCCTCGTGCGGCAGGGCGTGGTGTCCAACTGCACGCTGGCCCTGAACTCGGCCGGCGGGATTGACAGCGGCGGCGGCGCGCGGCTCGAAGGCGGGTTGCTGCGCTCCTGTACGGTGGCCAGCAATCTCAGCCTGGGCGGGGTGGGGGTTTCTTTATCCGACCTCCCGGCGGGGCGCTTTT
>CAZUYI010000234.1:0-4843 GCA_964624095.1 uncultured Verrucomicrobiota bacterium
CGCGGAGTTGGGGCTGATAGCGCTCGGGAGCCTGCAGCAGGAGCTCGACGGTGTCCACGGCCACCACGAGCGCGACCGGTGTCTGGGGCGTCACGGCGGCCCCGAGGTCCACGTGCACCCGGCCCAGCAGCCCGTCGAGCGGGCTGTCCACCGGCGCCGGCTCGAACAGGAATCCCACCTCGTCGCGGTCAATGGTCAGCAGGGCGTCGCCCTTGGCGACCGGCTGGCCTTCGTCCTTGAGCTTGGCCGCGACCTTGCCGGCGACTTTCGGGTACACGGTGGCTTCCTCCGCCGCGCGGATGGTGCCCGCGGTGTCGAGGGTGCGCTTGAGAACCCGGCGCTCGACGGGCTGGACGCGGACGGGGATGGGCGCCTCGACGGTCTTCTGGGCGGGCGGGCGGCAGCCCGCCGCGCCGCCGAACGCCAGCAGGGCGGCCCACAGGGCGCGCCGCGCCGCGCGGGCAGGATGGGGGATGGTCATGTCAGGGCTCCAGTGTGATCTCGTGCTTTGCCAGGGTCGTGCCTTCCGCCTGGTCCAGGCGGATCAGCGCGACCTGGTAATCCATCAGCGCCTTGATGTAGTCGCGGCGGGCGGAGGCCAGCCGGTTCTGGTAATCGAGCATGTCGTGCGTGCTGACCTCCCCGGCGGCGTAGCGCGCCTGCTGCGCGTCGTGGGTCCTCTGCTCGAGGTCCGACGCCAGCCTGGCGGCTTCGGTCTGCCGGAACTGGATGTCCACGGCCCGCACCCGGTCGCGCACGTCGAACACGATGGCCTGCTCGAGCCGCTTCAGCTCCAGCAGCGCCTGGACCTTTTCCCACTGGCGCTGCGTGTACGCCGCCCGCGTTCCGGAGCCCCACGGCACCGTGACCTGCACGCCGATCATCCAGTCCTTGTAGTCCGTGCTCAGGCTGTCCGCCGCCCCGTCGAACGACCCGTCCACCCCGTTGAGACCCAGGCTGCCGATCAGGTCCACGGTCGGCAGCCGGTCGTTGCGCGCTAGCTGGATCGCAATGTCGCGGTTGGCCAGCGACAGCGTCATGGCCGCGTAATCCGGGCGATTGGAAAACGCCCGCTCGAGGCTGGCCGCCAGGTCCACCCGCTGCACGCCCAGCTCGGGGTCGTCCAGGAGCTCGATGCGGGCGTTCCACAGCGCGGGATCGTCGGCCAGGTTGGTCACGAGCTTCAGCGTGTCCTCGGCCAGCGCGCGCCGGGCTTCGGCCTCGATCATCGTCTTGCGCCGCGCCGCGACGGCGGTCTCGGTTTCCAGCAGGTCCACCGAGCTGATCAGCCCCTTGGCGTAGCGGGTTCGGTTGATCTCGAGCAGGTGCTCCGTGCGCGAGAGGGCGTCGTCCTCGATCTGGAACCGGGTCCGGGCGTCGTAGAGCTCGTAGTAGGCGGCTAGCGTGCGGCTGACCACGTCCATGGCCGTGTCGCGCAGGGTCGCCTCGGAGACCTTCAGGTTGGTGGCGGCCAGCCGGATGGCGGCGCGGTTCACCGCCGAGCCGGCGCCCCGGAAGAGGGGTTGCGTCAGCGTGAGCCCCGGCTCGAGATGGTAGGCGGGGTTCAGGGTCTGGAAGCTCGAACTGGTGTCGAGCCGGTCGCCGAACAGGCCCAGCGAGTACCGCGTGCCGGCCGGCAACCGGCCCGCCACCTCCACGCTGGCGTCCGCCTGGCGGGTATGCGCCACGTTGCTGCTGAGCAGGGTCGTCGAACGCTCGCGCGTGTCGCTCAGCCGCGCGGACCCTACCAGGCTGGGCTCGAAGGCCGCGCGCGCCACCGCGAGGTCGCCGGTCCGCAGGATGGGGTCAAGGCGCCGGATGCGCAGCCCGGTATTGTTCCGGAGCGCGTAAACCAGGCAGTCCACACGGCCGATCCGCAGCGTAACCGGGTTCGACGCGCCGGCCACGAACGCGGCCTTGTCGAAGCCGGGAGTGACGGCGTCCGACGGGCTGGGCCCGCGGTAGGGCCCGGCGCCCGCCTGCGCGGCCGCCAGGGCAGCGGCCGCCAGCAGCCCGAGCCGGGCGGCGGCGGACGCCCGGGGCCGGCGGGCGGGCGGCTCCGAGTCCAGGAGCGCGTGGATATGTTCGACCACCTCGAGGTAGCGCGCCCGGTCCCGGGGCGCGATATCCCGAAAGCCGCGCAGGATAAGGGCTCGCTTTTCCGCCCGGAACTCCGCCAGGATGCGGCGCCCCTTGGGCGTCAGGTCGGCCAGCACGACCCGCCTGTCGTCGTCGCCGAGCGCGCGGCGGACGAGCCCCAGGCACACGAGCCGGTCCACGAGCCCGGTCACCGTCGAGTTGGTGCAGCCCAGGGCGGCGGCCAGGGTGTGCATGGACGAGGCCGGGTGCTCCGCCAGGTGCCGCAGGAGCAGCAACTGGGGGTAGGTGATGAGGCCGCGGGCCAGGTAGTTGCGGTCGCGGCGGACCATGGCTTCCATGATCGAGGCCATCCGCAGCATGAGCCGGTCGGCGAACCGGGCCAGGCTCCGCGCGTCCGTTCGGTTTCTATCCGAAATATCCATAAATCGAAATATACGGAATCCGAAATAAAAGGCAAGCCATAAAAAAAATAAAATGCACGGCGCCGAACCGCGAGCCCGGTCAACGGGAACAACCGGGGCCGGCGGCCCTGCATGCGCGGGGCGGCCACTCCTGTGGGAATAAACCCGGAGCGACGGCTCGACCCCATGCCTGCACGGCTCGGTCCACGCGCCTGCCGGCTGTGGGAACGGTGTGCGCGGATGCAGGGGCGGTGCGCAGGGGACGCGCGGGCTTGACGCCGCGCTCGAAATAGCCCATGCTGCCGGCGATGGCATGCAACGCAGTGGCCGGCCGGGCCGGGCAGTGCGACGGGGGAGGGGCTATGGCGTCTAAACACGGGCTGGGACGGGGCTTGAATTCCTTGATCAGGGACGTGCCGGGCGAGCCGGCGACACCGGACGGGCCGGGCCCGGACGGCGGGAGCATCGAGGTGCCCGTCGCCCGCATACGGGCCAATCCAAACCAGCCGCGCCGCCGCTTCGCGGCCGAGGCGCTGGACGACATGGTCCGCTCGATCAAGGTCCATGGCGTGATTCAGCCGCTGCTGCTGCGGCGCGCGGGGGCCGACTACGAGCTGGTGGCCGGCGAGCGGCGCTTGCGCGCGGCCCGGCTGGCCGGGCTGGACACCGTGCCGGCGCGGGTCAAGGATGTTGGCGACCGCGACGCGCTCGAGCTGACCTTGATCGAAAACCTGCAACGCGAAGACCTCAACCCGATCGAGGAGGCGGAAGGCTACCAGTCCCTGGCGTCCCAATTCGGGCTGAGCCAGGACGATATCGCCGCCCGGGTCGGCAAGGCGCGCGCCACAGTGGCCAATGCCCTGCGGTTGCTGGGGCTCCCGCCCGGCATCAAGCAACGGCTGTCCGACGGCGTGCTCAGCGCCGGCCATGCCAAGGCCCTGCTGGCGGCAGCCCTCGACGAGGACAAGGAGGCCTTGGCCCGCCGGACGGTGGCCGAGGGCTGGTCGGTGCGCGAGCTGGAACAGGCCGTGGCCCACCTCGCGCGCCCTCCGCGCAAGCCTCGGGCGTCCCGCGACGACGTGCCGGCTCCCACGCTGCGGGACCTGACCGATCGGCTCCAGCGCCACTTCGGCACCGGCGTGCGCCTCATTCCCTCGCGGACGCTGGCCAACGGCAAGAAGGGGCGAGGCCGGCTCGAAATCGAGTTCTATTCCAACGACGACCTGACGCGCGTTCTCGAGCTGATCGGGCTGCCCGAAGCCTGAGCAACTCGCGCCGCGGGTTTCTCGACGGCCCGCGGCGCCGGGAGTCGGGCCCCGATGCCTGCCGGGCGTCCATCCCCGGTGCATGTGGTCGCCCCGGGGGTGTGTACCGCCTCGCGCGAAGTTGGTGAAAGGGCGCGGGCCATTCAGGCCGGCGCGTGAGACTTCCCGTTTTCCGTTCCCGTTCGCTACGCGAACGCCTACGACGGGCTCTGACCAGTCTGTTCGCGCGACGCGGGAGTCCATGGCGGCCTCGCCATTCCGGAGAGGCCCAACCCGAGAATGACACAGCCGGCGTTCGCCCGCCGGCCCCAGCTTTTTGCTTTCCACGCGGGCCGTGTCGGGGTACACTGTGCCCCGTTTTCCACGTGGTGGGTGTAGCTCAATGGTTAGAGCGTCAGACTGTGGATCTGGATGTTGCGGGTTCGAGTCCCGTCACTCACCCCACTCCCGCGTTCCGGACGGGCGCCCCTCGCCTTTACCCCGCCGTCACGCGCCGCGCGCCGGCGCGTCCGCCATCCGCGCATCGCCGCTCGCAACCATCAGGAGACTCCCATGATCGCCATTACGAATGCCTTGGTGGACCCGGTGACGGGACCGCGGGTGCCTGGCGCAACGGTCTTGATTCACAACGGCCGGATCGTTGCGGTCGGCGCCCGGGTGCGGATTCCCCCCAAAGCCGAGCAACTCGACGCCAAGGGCCGGCTGCTGACGCCGGGCTTCATGGACGCGCATTCCCACGCGGGACTGAACGAAGATGGCATGTATGGGGACAGCGATGTCAACGAGAAAACGAACCCCATCACGCCCCATGTCCGGGCGTTTGACGCCTTCCGCCCGACGGACGTCTCGCTGCTCGAAGCGGCGCAGTCCGGGGTCACGAGCCTCTGCATCGCGCCCGGCAGCAGCAACGTCGTCGGCGGCCTGAACGCGGTCGTCAAGACGCTGGCCCGTCCGCTCAATCGCCAGCTGGTCAAGCCGGACATCGCGCTGAAGATGGCGGTCGGCGAAAACCCCAAGAAATCGTACGGCGGCAATCGGCTGCCCTCGACGCGCATGGGGACGGCAGCCCTCATGCGG
>CAZUYI010000235.1:0-4821 GCA_964624095.1 uncultured Verrucomicrobiota bacterium
CCCACGTACGTGTTCGTTCTCATTGGCGACGGCATGGGCGTGAACCAGTGCAGGTTGGGCGCCTTGACCGCCAAGGCCCAGGGCCGTCCCCAATTCCGGATGAACGACTTTCCCGTCCAGGGCCGGATTCACACGCACAGCGCCGGCTCCAAGATCACCGATTCGGCCGCGGCCGCCACGGCGCTCGCCTGCGGCATCAAGACAAAGAACGGCATCCTGGGGCTGGCGCCCGATGGCGTCACACGGGCCGACTCCATTGCCGTCAGGCTGTCCCGAAAAGGCAAAAAGATCGGTATCCTGACCAGCACGACGGCGAATCATGCAACGCCCGCCGCCTTTTACGCCCATGTCCCCTCGCGCACGCTC
Source organism: uncultured Verrucomicrobiota bacterium (assembly GCA_964624095.1). GTDB lineage: Bacteria > Verrucomicrobiota > Kiritimatiellia > JAAZAB01 > JAAZAB01 > CAZEVX01. Next base: position 367 of record CAZUYI010000235.1, read on the forward strand.
TATCGCGAGATCGCCGGGCAGTTCCCCGACTCCTGCGTGGACCTCCTGGCCGGCGTCGGCCTGGGAGGCGGCGAACCGTGGATGGCCGAACAACTCGCAGCCTGGCAACAACGCGGCATCCGTGTTGAGCGCGCCGTCAGCGACCTCGCAAACGTCCCCGCCGGCACGAGGGCCGCGGTGTTCGCCGGCAGCCTCGCGCAGACGGCCGATGCGGATGGCGACCTGCCCCGCATGCTGTCCGCCGCCATCCGGTTCCTGGACAATCCCGAGGGGTTCTTCATCATGGCCGAATGCAGCGGCATTGACGGCGCAGGGCATTCCAACCAGCCGTGGACGCTTATTCGCCAGATGCTGATGTTCGACCGCGTCATCGAGGCGGCCTATCAGTTCTACCTGGAGCATCCTGACCAGACCTTGATCGTCGTTACCGCCGACCATGAAACCGGCGGCCTGGCCATGGACGAGGCGCGGCTGGACCTGGATCGCCTGTGGAGCATTGAGGAACAGGCCAAAACCTTCGGGACGCTGATCGGAACGGATGCCCATGCGCTGACCTTGCCAGCCGTGCGGCAGGCGTTCGAGCAGGCCTTTGCCCCGGCGTCCCTCACCGAGTCCGACGAACGCGTCTTGAGCAAGGCGCTTGAAGTTTCGGCCAACCGCCGGATCCAGGCCGTGCTGACGGCCGGCCGCACCATCCCCCAGGCCGCGGCGGGCATTTCCTGGAGCAACCTCGGGCACACGGACGCGGATGTGCCGGTGTTTGCCATCGGCGTGGGCGCTCAAACGTTCGCGGGAACCTTCGACAACACGGAGGTCCCCTTGAAAATCGCCGGGCTGTGCGGCGCCGATAAGCCGGGGATCGCCCCGGCGGCGAACGAGGAGTCGGGCGACTCGAACGGCAAGGACCGCCCGGCGGCGACGAGCGTGCTGGAAGCCATACAACCCTGAAAATCGGGCTGGCCACCCCGTTGCGCCGCCTGCGCCAGGCCACGGAAGCCGAGCTGGGGCTGCGCACGCGGGGCGCCTGGCGCGGAGTTGATCTCGGCCGCACACCCTGCGGCACTACAGGGGGGGCGGCTCGCCACCCGCTGCGCGGCCTTCTATTTCAGAAAGTCAGCCACTGTTACGGGCGCGTAATTTCCGCCTGAGAGCCTGACTTTCCAGGTCCCCGTGGCGGCCTCGAATACGCCCGGATCGGTGAGGCTGTCCCCGTCGTAATCGCCCGCGGCGGCCGTTGCGGCCGCGCTGCCCAGGAAGCCGGGAACGGCAAGAATTGTCGAGGGCGACGTCGAGAGCCGGACGCTCCAATCGCCCGTCGGCGGGTGATAGACCGCGCAGTCGGCCGCCCCGTCGCCGTCGTAATCCCCCGGGGCAGGCAGGAAGGCAAGTCCGCCGAGATAGCCCGTCAGCGTTATCCGCGCGTACCCGCTGCCGGAGCACTGGAATCGCCAGGTCCCGGCGGCCGGATTGTAGGCGCCCGGGTCGGCCTTTCCGTCGCCGTCGTAGTCGGCAGCCACAGGCAGCCAGCCGTAGCCGCCCACCAGGGCGGACACGTCGATCGGCGCGTAGCCGGAGCCGGAGAGAAGCGCGCGCCAGTTGCCGGTGGCCGTTTGGCACACCGCCGGGTCGGCCTTCCCGTCTCCGTCCAGGTCGGCGGCCGCGGGCAGCCAGCCGGTTCCGCCGAGGAAGCCGTTCAGATTCAGGCGCTGGTAATTGGAGGCCGACAGCCGGACGCGCCAGGTCCCCGTGGATTCCGCGTACACCGCCGGGTCGGCCAGGCCGTCGCCGTCGAAATCCGCCGGCACGGCCTGGAGCGACGGCGTATCGAGGTAGAACTGGAGCACCGATTCGCAGATCGAGCTGTGGCCGGCGCCGCCGGCGACGAACCCGCGCGCGCGGAGGTAGCCGGTCCGCTGGAAGGGCAGGGCCAGGTTGGGCCGCTGCCAGCCGCCGGCCACGCGTGTGCCCGGACCTAGCGGGGTCCAGTTCGTGCCGTCGCTGGAATAATCGAAGGTCGTCCTCCAAACCTCCGGGCCGGTCCCGGACCGGAGCCAGGTGATCGCGCGGCCGTCCGGGGCCACGCGCAGGCTTTGCAGGGCGGCGCCGGTATTGGAATAGCGCCCGATATAGGGCCGGCCCAGCCCGCTGAGGCTGGTGAAGGCGCCACAGACGAGGATTTTGCCGTCCGGATGAAGCGTCAGCGACAAGAGGATGCCGTCGGCGCCGTCCCCCGTGTTGAATGTCGCATCCAGCGCGCCGCCGGCCGTCAGGCGCGCGATCCGGATGCAGGGCTGCCCGCCCACTTGCAGGAACAGCCCGCCGATCAGGATCTTGCCGTCGGTCTGGAGCTGCATGCACGTGACGGAATCGCTGACGTGCGGCTGGAAGGTTGCATCGAGAGCGCCGGACACGGTCAGGCGGCCTATCCGTTGCCGGGGCTGTCCGCCCAGCTGCTGGAACGCGCCGCTGACGAGGATGTTGCCGTTCGGCTGAACCACAATCGCGCGGACGTCGGCGTCCGCGCCGGGATTAAACCCCGAGTCGAGTGCGCCGGACGCGGTCAGGCGGCCGATCCGTTGCCGGGGCTGCCCGCCCAGGTGCAAAAAATAGCCGCCGACGAGGATCTTGCCGTCCGGCTGGAGGGTCACGGCCGTAATGGCGCCATCCGCGCCGGGATTGAAAGCGGTGTCAAGGCTTCCATCGGCATTCAGGCGCCCGATGTTGTACCGCTCGGCGCTGCCGAGCTGGGTGAAAGATCCGCCGACCACGAGTTTGCCGTCCGGCTGCAAGGCGGCCGTGAGAACATGATCATTGGCGGCCGGGAGAAACAAAGGATCCAGGCCGCCGGCGGGAAGCAATCTTCCCAGCCGGCTGCGTGCCACGCCTGAAAGCAGGGTGAAGTAGCCGGCGACCGCTATCCGGGCGTCCGGCTGCACCACCAGGGCGCCCACCGTGTTGCCGGCGCTGGGATTGAAGGCCATGTCCACGGACCCGTCTTGATAGAGCCGGGCCAGCCGCGTCCGATTGACGGTCCCGTTGATCAGCGTCAGGAAATTGCCGCCAATCAGGATATTCCCGTCGGCTTGATAGGCGGCCGTGTACACCACGTTATCGGCCCGCGGCGAGAACCGGGTGTCCGATCGCCCGTCCGGGTAAAGGCGCGCCAGGTAATAACCGATGACTCCGGACAGCGATGTGAAATTCCCGCCGGCCAGCAGCTTGCCGTCCGCCTGGACGGCCAGGGCATACACGGAGGCATTCGCGCCGCCCCGCGCGGCAAACGCCTCGTCCACGGGGCCGTCGGCCTTCACTCGGCCGATCCGGGCGTTGGACATCCCGCCGAGCTTTTCGAACGTCCCGCCGACAAGCAAGCCGCCATCGGGCTGCAGGGCCAGCGCATAGACGGCCATGTCCGTTCCAATTTGGAACGACGGGTCCAGGGATCCGTCGCGGTTCAGGCGGGCGAGGCGTTTGCGGGGCTGCCCCCCGGCGACGGAAAAAAGACCGCCAATCACAACCTTGCCGTCCGCCTGTTCGGCCAGGCATACCACCTCGTTATCCGCGCCGCCGGGCAGGACGAAACCGGCATCGAGCGTGCCGTCCGGGTAAAGGCGAGCGAGGCGAACCCGGGGCTGCCCGCCCAGGCGGCCGAACGATCCGCCGACGAGAATCCGGCCATCGCGTTGAAACGCCAGCGCGCGGACGGAACCGTCCGCCCCCGCGGCGAAGGCCGGGTCCGCGCGGCCGTTCGGGTGTAGGCGCGCCAGGTAGCTGACGGCTCGTCCCCCGATCTCCGTGAACGATCCGCCGACGAGGAGCCGGCCATCCGGCAAGACGATGGCCGTCCAGACCGTGGAATTGGCGTTTGCGATAAACGAGGCATCCAGGCTGCCGTCGGCGTTCAGGCGGGCGATGCGGGACCGGTCCTGGCCGGCCACCTGGGTGAAGTTCCCACAGATAACGATTTTGCCATCCGGCTGCAGCGCCAGGGACTGGATTCCCTGCCCGACGATGGCGCCGGCGTTAAAGGTTGGGTCGGCGTCGCCATCTGGAAGCAGCCGCGCGACGAATTGCCGGGCACTGCCGCCGATGTTGGTAAAGCCGCCCCCGACCAGGAGCCGCCCATCCGGCTGTTCGGCCACGGTCATGACATAGGAGCTGGCGTGCGGGAAAAACCGGTCATTGGCTTTCTGTCCGAAGCAGGCGGCACCCGACACGGCCAGGCAGGCGAGCAGGACCATCCGGAACTTCATGGTCAACTCCCTTTTCGTGGCCGGCGCCAGCCCCGGGGCCGACGTCGGCGTGGTGACGGGCTAAGTACCAGGAACGCGGCAGACCCCCTGCATCCATCGCCAGGTTCTTGGAGACAGGATACACCGTATCCTGTGAAAATCAAGGAGTTCTCTGCACTGGACTTTCCCCGGTTTTTTCGCAACTCCTACAGCAACACCAGTT
>CAZUYI010000236.1:0-4806 GCA_964624095.1 uncultured Verrucomicrobiota bacterium
GTCCCCGCGGTCCACGTCCCGGCCCCGCCTCTGTTCCTCCAGCAGTTCGCCGATCCAGGCGGTCGTGAGGGTGGTTTCCCACTCGAGCCCGTCGGAAGACTGGGACCAGTTGCCGGCCAGTACGCCGCCGGCCATCCAGCGGCGGTCGGCCCCGAACCAGCGGAAGGCGGCCAGGCGGGTCTGTTCGCCGAGCCGGTCGTCGGTCTCGTAATACAGGGTTTGCGCGGGAAGCAGAGTCCAGTCGGCCAGGGTCCACTGCGGCCCCCATTCGAACTCGGCGAAGGCGGAGGGCGGCCAGTCCAGCCGGACCCCGGCGCCGGCCGAAACGGGCACATGGCGCAGGAAGGCCGCGAGCCCGAGTCGCAGGGCGCTGTCCTCCTCGGTGGGATCCACGCCAGGCAGGTTGCCCGGCGCCCGGCTGCTGAGAAAAACGGTCCAGCGTTTTTCCATGTTGGGCAGCCGGATCCGCGCTTCGAACGACGGCTTGAAGTCGAGCCGGGCCGTGTCTTCCAGCGCGGCTTCCCCGAACAGCCGTAGCCGGAAGCGGGAAAGCGCGGGGTGCTCCGGCTCGACCAGGGAGCGCCCGAAATAGGCGTCCGCGCGCTCCACGCGCGTGTTGTACGTATTGTAGAGATTCTCGTGGAGATAATCCAGGCGTTCGTCGAGAGAGCCGAAGCGGGCCGGCTTGGGCGTCCGCGGCACCGGCTCCAGGACGCTGTGGACGAGCGACGGCGCGCCCGGCACCGGGTCGGACGCGCGCGCGCCGGGCACGGCGGCCAGGACGGCCGCCAGGATCAGGATGGGCGTGCCAGTCTCCACGCGGGGGTTCACCGGTCATCGCCCCTGAAATCGAGCGTCAGCCAGCCGGCCAGGAAATCGCCCAGCTCGCGCGGGTCGAACCCGACCGCCGCGCCGGCCGCCAGGCACTGCGCGCTCACGGTCAGTTCGGTGTCCGACACGCGCGGCGGGTGGGGCGAGTCGTCGGTGGCGTCCACGCCCATCACAATCAGCCCGCGCAGCGACTCGCGGCCGGCCAGGCGGGGCCACCCGGGGGCGCCGCGCGGGCCCGGCAGGCCGGCGTACCAGGCATCGTAGGTCCCGGCGAAGTTGGCCGCGTAGCAGGTGGCGCGGGCCTCGAGCGCCAGGCCGGGTCCGGCGCGGAGCCGGAGCCGGACGCAATCCAGCAGGTCGAGCACCCGGTTGGGCAGGTACCACAGCAGGACATGGCCCGCGCCGGCGCGGGCCGGCGCGACGGCACAAGGCTCGGACGGCGGCGGTTCCACGGGCGGCTCCGCGGCGGCCCGGCAGGCCAGCGCGGCGAGGCACGCGGCGGCGAGGACGCCGGCCCCGCGCCGGGCGCCCGGCCGGGGCACTGCCGTGGGAAGGCGTGTCATGAGCACATCCGCGCGTCCTTCATGTGTCAGGGCCCAAAACCCGCGCGCCCGTGGCCCGCTCAACGCGCGGCAGCCGCGCGGCAACACGCCTCGATGCGGACCCGCACGCGCGCCGCGGGCAGGTGCGGGTGGGATCGAGGAACCCCGTGCGGGGCAGGCTCGCCAGGGTGCGCGGGCAGGCGGACCGGGTTCATGGATGGGTGCGCGCCGGCTCGGCGCTCGAGGATCTCGTCCGGTTCCAGGCGGCCTAGTCTGTGCGGGGCGGCTTCCTGCCTCGCGCGACGCGGCCGGACGTGACGGCGCGGTCAAGATCCGAGCTCGACACCATGGCATAGGCATTGTGGTTGTGGATGCTCTCCAGGTTTTCGCTTTCGACTTCGAACCAGACGATGCGCCGGTCGGCGCGCAGGCGGCGCGCCACGGCGCGAGCCATGTCCTCGGCGAAGCGCGGCCGGGCGTAGGCCCGCTCGGTCACCCACTTTTCATCCTCGCGCTTGAGCAGCGCGTACAGCCCGGAGCTGGCCTCGGACTCGGCCAGCGCAATGAGTTCCTCGATCCAGACCAGCGCGCGGCACCGGACCCGGATCGTGATCCAGGAGCGCTGGTTGTGGGCGCCCTGGGCGCTGACGGCTTTCGAGCAGGGGCACAGCGTGGTCACGGGGACCGTCACTTCGACCACGAGGTCCTCCGTGCGCGTCGGGTGCGTCCGGTCTATGGCGGCCAGGAAGGCGCACGGGTAGTCCATCAGCGAGCGGATGCCGGAGACCGGCGCGCTTTTTTCGACGAAGTAGGGGAACCGCAACTCCAGATGCGCCGTGGTGCAGTCGAACCGGTCGAGCATGGCCGAGAGCCAGCCCCCGATCGTGCGGATCGAGATCGTGCCGCGCTGCTCGTTGAGCAGTTCCAGGAACCGCGACATGTGCGTGCCCTTGAAGTGGTGCGGTAAATCCACGTACAGGCTGACGCTCGCAATCGTGTGCTGGACCGTGTTGGCGCGGTCCAGCACGCTGATCGGGGTGCGCAGGTTCCGGATGCCGGCCTTGGAAATCGGGATCTGGCGGCGGTCGGCCTGGCTCTGAACGTCCTTCAACATGGCGGATGTTTCTTACACGGCAGGCCGCGCCTTGACAAGCCGAAAACCGTCTCCCGCGCGGAGGCAGGGCGGGGCGTTCTCCGCGCGGGCATCGCGGGCGTGGCGAGAGAACGACGGACAACGCACGGGCTGCGCCGCCGCGCCGCGCAGACCGGCGCGGCGGCGCAGTCAGGGCAGTCAGGAATGCCTGCCCCCCATGCAACGCGTTCGCACACGCGGACCGGCCGAGCGCGCTAGAGCGGCAGCACGGCCGAAAACGGTGCGTAGCCGCTTCCGGAAAACAGGGTGCGCCATTCGCCAGTGCCGGCGTTGTACACCACCGGATCGGCCAGGCCGTCCCCGTCAAGATCGCCCGCCAGCGGCTGGAATCCGGTGCCGCCGAGCAACCCGGGCAGTTCCAGGGCCGCGTAGCCGGCACCCGAGAGCATTACGGTCCAGCCGGCGTCGGCGGCCCGGTAAAGCGCCGGATCGCCAAGCCGGTCGCCGTCGAAGTCGGCGGCTAGGGCCTGCAGGTCGGCGCCGCTCGCGAATGGCACGCTCATCGGCGCATAGCCGGCGCTCGACAGCCGAACGGTCCATACACCCGTGTCAGCCCGGCGCACGCCCGGGTCGGCCAGGCCGTCGCCGTCGAAGTCGCACGCCAGCGCCACCTGGCCCGGCCCGCCGAGGAAGCCCGGCAGGCAGAGCGCGGGGTAGCCGCTCGCCGAGAGCATCGCGCGCCAGCAGCCCGTGGCCTCCGCGTACGCAACCGGATCGGCCAGCCGGTCCCCGTCGAAATCGGCTGCCAGGGCCGACCAGCCGGTCCCGCCGAGCAAGCCGGGAACTGTCAGCGCCGAGTAGCCTTGCGAGGAGAGCAGGGCCTTCCAGGTGCCGGACGGCTCGAGGTAGAGGCCGGGATCGGAGAGGCCGTCGCCATCGAAGTCGGGGGCCAGCGCGGTCGGAGGCGGCGCCGTCACCGTGATCGTCACGGTGCCCGTACTCGTCGCGGCGCCGCCGATATAGGTCGCGCAGCGGTAGGTGAACTGGTCCGTGCCCGCGAAGCGCGGGCCGGGCGTATAGGTGAAGCGGCCGTCGGCCTCGAGCGCCAGCGTGCCGGCTGACGGCCCGGCCACGCGCATGGCCAGGAGCGTGGCGCCGGACGGGCCGGTGTCGTTGGAGAGCACGCCGGGGCTGGCGACGGTCAGGGTGCGTCCGGCATAGGCCGTGTAGGCGTCGTCGGCGGCGGTGACGGACAGGTCCGCGCGGCTGTTCCAGATGACGATCCGGCCCCATTCGGCTTCCTGCGTGATGATCGAGGCGTTCCAGCCGTAGTGGCCGTTGACGTCGCTCGGGTTGCCGTTGCCGCCGTTGTAGCCGAGCCCCACGCCGGGTCCAAAATAATAACAGCCCAAGAACCCGGTCGCCGTACGCTGGCCCGCGAAGCGGAACTCCTCGTTCTTGTAGCCCGGGGCCCGGATGCCGTAGAACGCGGTGGAGGGCATGACCACACTGGCGTCCCACTGGCACGTCACCCACTTGTAACTGGGCGGGCTATAGCCCGGTCCGCGCGAGACGAATTCGGAGCCGGGATAGTAGCCGAGCGCGTCGCTGAAGGTGGAGACGGCCGCCCGCCCCGCGAACGCGGTATTGGACTTGCACCAGTCGGCGCTCATGGTGAACGGCACGGCGGGAAGCCGGCTGAACGGGGCGTCGCGCATGAGCGAGCGGTGGGCCACGTTGGCGCCTTCGTTCGTGTACCCATAGGCGACCCAGTAGGGATCCCGGTAGGGTTCCGGATGGGCGTCCACGACCAGCAGGCGTCCTTTCGGGCCGAAGCCGGGATTCTCCGTAAGGTAGTTGAATATCTCGTTGTCCTTGAATCGGTCGTCATAGTACCAGACCAGCAGGCCGCTGTTGGCGGGGCCGAACCGCCAGCGCGCGTCGCCGAGGCACCGGTCGTAGCCGCCCGAGGCGCTGACGTTGCGCCATTGCAGGTAAAAGGCGTGGGTCGTCATGATGGCCGGGCCGACCCGCTGCCAGGGCGTCTCGTACTGCCAGGCGGCGTCCCCGTCGTCGGCCGAGGCTTCAAACAGGGGCGTGGCGCCTTGGGCGATGAGGATGTCGTCCACGAACGGGCCCCATTCGACGCTTGCCCAGTCGGTCATGTACCAGAACCGCAGGAGAACGGCCTGGCTGAGGAATCCGTTCAAACTGAACGTCTCGGTCTGGTACGCCGGCCAGCTCGCGCTCGTGCCCGAAAAGCCGCCGATTCCGGCTGCCGCCAGGTCGGCGGGAAACCCATACTCCCCTCCAATCCAGGCAATCTCGTGGGAGCTGGTG
>CAZUYI010000237.1:0-4803 GCA_964624095.1 uncultured Verrucomicrobiota bacterium
CCGAGGCGATGCCGGCGGACGACGCCTCGCCGCTGTACCGCGAGCGCCTGGCGGAACTCTACCTGATCACCCGGAAGCCAGAACGTGCGCTCGACTTGCTGCTGCGCGCGGCCGCACTGCGCCCGGACGACGACGCCATCCAGAAAAAACTGGCCTTGTGCTACCTGGCCCTGGGCCGCAACGAGCAGGCTGCCGACGCCATGAAGCGGGCGCTGGGCAAGACGCCGGACCCCGCCTTGCTGCAGTACGCGCTCGGCGAGCTCTACGAGACACTGGGCGATACCTCGCGCGCCCTGGCCCGCTTCCGCTCGGCCATTGACACGCCGACGGCCTCGCCCAGCGCGCAGCCCTATCTCAAGCTGGCCGCCTATTACCTGAACTCGGCGCCGGACCTGGCGGCGCGCACGCTGGCCCGCGGCCTGCAGCTCTTTCCGGAGGAGGCGCCTCTGCACGAACTGCTCATCCAGTCGCACCTGAACGCCCGCCAGCCGCTCGAGGCCCTGGCCGCCTTCGAGCGCCTGGCCACCCTCCAGGTGCGGCGCGGCAGGCCGGGGCCTTCACCCCGGTCTTTCATGGAGTTCGGTCTGCTCGCCCAGCAGCAGGGCTGGTTCGACCGCGCCGAAATCCTGTACGAGGCTGCGCTCGATCAGGATCCCGACCTGCTCGAAGCCCGTCTGCGCCTGGCGTTTCTGCTCGCGCTGGCCAACGACCCGGACCGGGCCCTCGCCTGCCTGGAGGAGGCCGTGACGCGCCGGCCCGAGGACTGGACGGCCTGGTACTTTTTCGGGCTGCTCCATCACCGCGCCGGCGAGCATGAGACCGCGCGGCGGGTCTTCGAGCACGTCGAGGCGCACGCGGGCCGATCTCCAAAGGGCGCGCTCCTGCTGGATTCGGCGTTTTATTTCCATTACGGGGCGGCCTGCGAGCGGACGGGCCAGACCGCCCGCGCCGAACGGCTGCTCGGCCGGTCCATCACGCTCGACACCGCCAACGCCGAGGCCTTCAATTACCTGGCCTACCTGTGGGCCGAGCGCAGCCTGCACCTGGAGACCGCGCTCGAGTACGTCAACCACGCGCTCGACTGGGAGCCGGACAACGCCGCGTTCCTCGATACGCGCGGCTGGATCGAATACCGCCAGGGCCGCCTCGAGGACGCGCGGCGCAGCCTCGAGGAAGCGCTCTGGTTCGAGCCCCGGGAGCCCACGATTCTCGAACACCTCGGAGACGTCCGTGCGGCCCTCGGCGATCCCCGGGGCGCGATCGAGGCCTGGCGGGCGAGCCTCGAGGCCGCCCCCGACAATCCGGCGGTCGCCGGAAAAATGGACGCGGCCGCGCGCGGCCTGTCCGACCGCGCGCCCTGACGAGACCCCGCGCCCCCACCCGGCCGACGAAACACGGATTCCGGGCCGGCGCACGTCCGGTCCCGATCTGGCTTGACGGCCGCGCTGCGGCGGCCGCGTCAGCCTTCCGGCGCCGCGTCGACCGGCAGGACACGCAGCAGCCCGTACCGCGGCAGCACGCGCACCAGTTCCACATCGAGCGTGTGGCCGGCCTTGTAGGAGACCGCGGTACCGACGAAACGGCCCTGCTCGATGAGGGCCAGGGCGGCCAGCAGGTCGAGCAAGGCCCGATGCCAGACGGCTTCCAGGGATTTCCCGTCGTGGAACAGCTGCGGCGCATTGAGGTAGCGGCGGCGTCCGGCAATCAGGATGTTCCGGTCGGTGTACCCCAGGTTGCGGATATCGGCAAACAGCTTGCCGACCGTCCGGGCATAGCACTTCGTGAAGGCCGTCGTGTTGGTACGCGCCACGGCGCCGTAGCGGAACCGGCTGCGCGTCAGGACGAACCGCACGCGCTGGCGCCCCATGGCGTTCGGGAAATCCACGGCGCAGTCCAGGCGCAGGTGGCAGGCGCCGGGCGCGGCGGGCAGCAGGGTCAGGAAGCTTCCGTTCGGCCCGCCCATCGTGACCGGTTCCTTGACCGTGACATAGGCAACCGGGTCGGCCGTGGGACGCCGCCCGGCGGCATCGAGCGCCTCGACGAGGTCCAGGCTGCCGCGGTCGAACAGCGGCGGATCTCCCGAAAACACCTTGATGACGAGATTGTCGAGGCCCAGGCCGAGCCGGAGCGCGATGATGTGCTCGACCATGCGCATGTAGTTGTGGGGCGAGCCGGTGCGCAGCACGATGTTGCGCACCGTGGTCCAGACGTTGTTCACGGCCACCGCGATGGGCACGCCGCCGGGCAGATCCTGGCGCTCGAACCGCCAGCCCGGTTCGTCGGTTGGCTCGAAGAGCACCGTGTGTCGCTCGCGGCGGCGGAAGGTGCCCGGCCCGTCAATGACCGCCGGCCGGCTCAGCGTGAGGCGGCGCCGGTCCGGCGGATCGGGCGGCTCGCCGGCCAGGTCCCAATCCACGGGCTGGCGCGAAAACGCCTCCTGGGCACGGCGGATATCGTCGGCGCGTCCGGCCAGGATCACGCTCTGGAACAGGTCAGACATCCGCATCCCTATCGGGTCGGCGCGGCCTGGCCGGGCCGGCCGGGTTCATGGCTCGGCGAGCACGACAGACGGATCGTAGTCCTCGGGCGGCCGGTAGCCCAGCAGGGTCAGACAGGTGGCCGCCAGGCTGCTGATGCCCAGGGTGCCGGCGGCGGCGGCCGGCGCGAGGCGCAGGGCGCCCGACCCGGTCCCGTCCACGATGAAGCAGGGCACCGGGTTGAGCGAATGGCTCGTCTTGGCGCGCGGCCGGCCGGTCGCCGGGTCCCGCCTGACGGCGCCGGTCTTCGGATCGTGTTCGTACATGTCATCGGCATTCCCGTGATCGGCCGACACCACGAGGATGCCCCGGGCCGCGCGGACGCCCTCCAGGAGGCGCCCGAGGCACAGGTCCACCGCTTCCACGCCGAGTTCCGCGGCCTGGTACACGCCGGTATGGCCCACCATGTCCCCGTTGGGATAGTTCAGGCGGATGAACGGAAAGCGGGGCCCACGCAGCGCGTCGAGCACGGCGTCGGTGATCTCGGCGCATTTCATCCACGGGCGTTGCTCGAACGGGACGCGGTCGGACGGTATTTCAACATAGGTTTCGAGCGACGCGTCGAAGGCGCCCGAGCGGTTTCCGTTGAAAAAATAGGTCACGTGCCCGAACTTCTGGGTCTCGCTGATCGCCATCTGCCGGACGCCCGCGCGCGCCAGGTACTCGCCCAGGGTCCGGTCAATGGCCGGCGGGGTCACCAGGTATTGCCGGGGGATATGGAGATCGCCGTCGTATTCCATCATGCCGGCAAACTCGACCTTCGGGCGCGGGCCGCGATCGAACGGCGGGAACGCGTCGTCCTCGAAGGCGCGGCTGATTTCGATGGCGCGGTCGCCGCGGAAATTGAAGAGGATCACGCTGTCCCCGTCCGCGATGGGTCCCAGCGGCCGACCGTCGCGCTCGATGACGAACGGGGGCAGATCCTGGTCCATGAGGCCCGGCGCGGCCCGGCGGTGCGCCTCGATGGCCGCCTGCGCGGAGGGAAACCGCGGACCGAGCCCGCGCACGTGGGTCTCCCAGCCGCGCTTCACCAGGTTCCAGTCGGCGCCGTAGCGGTCCATGGTGATCGCCATGCGGCCGCCGCCGGACGCGATCGCATAATCCGCCGCGCCGCCCGCGTTCAGGCCGGCCAGAAAGGCTTCGAAGGGCGCAACGTACTCGAGCGCCGAGGTCTCGCCCACATCCCGGCCGTCGAGGAGGATGTGTATCCGGGCCACGCGGATGCCCTCGCGCCGCGCCTGCGCCAGCAGCGCCTTGAGATGATCGAGGTGGCTGTGCACGTTGCCGTCGGAAAACAGCCCGATCAAATGCAGCGCGCCGCCGTGCCGGCGGCAGTGCGCGATGAGCGTGGTCCAGGCTGTTCCCCGGTACAAGGCGCCCGAGGCGATGGCCGCGTTGACCCGCATGGCGCCCTGCTCAAAGACGCGGCCGCACCCGATCGCGTTGTGGCCCACCTCGCTGTTGCCCATGTCGGCGTCGCTCGGCAGGCCGACGGCCCGCCCGTGCGCCTTGAGGCGGCACGCGAGGGCGTGGGCCTTCAACCAGTCCAGGACGGGGGTGTGGGCCGATCGCACGGCATCGCCCTCGGGATAGGCCCCGATGCCGATGCCATCCAGGATGGTCAATACTACCGGCCCTTCGGCCGGAGTCCGTTTCGCCGCGCGCAACGCGTCCATGCAGGGCCCCTGTCCGGAAGTCAATCGTGCGTGAGCGGACATACTAGCGGGCCGGAACCCGGGACGCAAGTCCGGGCTTTCCGTCAGGGCAATCCCAGCAGGCGGCGCGCGCTGGGATTGCCATGCTCGGCCGACAGTCGCAGCCAGCGATAGCCTTCGTCGAGGTTGTAGGGCACGCCGTCGCCGGTCAGATAGCAATAGCCGATGTTGTACTGGGCGGCGGCATGACCCTGCTCGGCGGCGGCGGCGTACCAGCGGAGCGCGTCCGGCAGGCTGCGGGGCACTCCGGTCCCGTGGTGGTAGAGGCTGCCGACATAAAACTGGGCATCCGGATGCCCGGCCTCCGCCGCCCGCAGCAGCCAGTGGGCCGCGCCGTTCACGTCGCGGGGCAGCCCGTGTCCCGACTCGAGCAGCGCGCCCAGCGCGACCTGCGCCTCGACGTGGCCCTGCTCGGCCGCCCGGCGGTACCACTGCGCCGCCTCGCGCGCGTTGGCCGTGACGCCGCGCCCCGACTCGAGCAGCGCGCCCAGCGCGGCCTGCGCCTCGACGTGGCCCTGCTCGGCCGCCCGGCGGTACCACTGCGCCGCCTC
>CAZUYI010000238.1:0-4797 GCA_964624095.1 uncultured Verrucomicrobiota bacterium
GGGTGAACCCCGAGACCGCCGTCTTCATGCACACCGACGGCAAGGTCGATGAGCTCGTGCCGGATTTCATCGAGGCCGGCGTGGATGTTCTCAACCCGATCCAACCCGAGGTGATGGATCCGGCGGAGATGAAGCGGCGCTATGGCGACGCCCTGGCTTTTTTCGGGGCCATCAGCGTCCAGCATACCCTGCCGTTCGGCACGCCCCAGGACGTCTTCGACGAGGTCAAGTTGAGAATGGACACCATCGGCGCGGGGGGCGGGTATATCATGGCGCCGTCGCACCTGGTCAGCCCGGACATTCCATGGGACAATCTCGTGGCGTTGTTCGAGGCGGCGGAGAGGTTCGGAGGGTATGGACGTACCGCCGAATCATTCGGGGTCAGCCCTTGAAATATGAAATTGTTGTTCAACCCGCCGGCCTGGCGATACAGAATTAGGTTGTCATGGCAAGACGACTGCGGATTCAATTCAAGGGCGCCATCTACCATGTGACCGTGCGCGGGGTGGACCGGCGCAGGCTGTTTGACGACGACGCCGACCGTCAACGGTTTCTCTTACGGTTGGGCGAATCCGCGGACGAGCAGGGGGTTCGGCTGTATTTGTTCTGCTGCCTGTCGAACCACGTCCACCTGTTATGCGAGACGCCCCGCGCGAATCTGAGCGCCTTCATGCACTCGCTTCAAACGGCCTACAGCGTCTACTACAACCGTCGGCATCAACGGGTCGGACACCTGATGCAGGGCCGTTTTGGGGCTACCCTGGTGTCCGGCGACCCCTACCTGCTGACGCTGAGCCGGTATATTCACCTCAACCCGATTGCGGACCGCCCCGCCAAGTCCCTGTCCCTGACGGAGCGAATCGGGCGCCTGCGGGCCTACCGCTGGAGCAGTTACCGCGGCTATGCGGGCTTGGCCACACCGTATGACTGGATGGATGAAGCGCCGATCCTCGGACTGACCGGGGCCTCGTCCACTCACGGGCAGCGCCGGGCCTATCGCCGGTACGTAGAAGCCGGGATAGCGGAGACGGACGAGGAGTTCAACGCCGTGCTGAAGACCTCGCGGTGGGGTATCGGAGACGCGGCGTTTCAGGCACGCGTGCGGGCCCTGCATGCGGATCGAGTCCGCGAGGCGAAACGTCCCGAGGACGCGTCCTTTCGCCGCGCCGCAGAAAGCGCCTCGGTCGCGGAGGTCCTTGAGGCGGTCGCCCGCGGATTTGGGGTCCCCACGGCCTCGCTTCGGCAGCGCCAGTACGACTGTCCGACGCGCGCGGCGGCGGCCTTCATGCTTGCGCGCCATGCAGGCATGAACCAGCGCGAGATTGCGGCGTTGCTTGGCCTTGGGACGGGGTCCGCGGTTTCCCATCAGCTCCGGGGCCTGCGCGAACAGCAAACGCACGACGCCGCCTTGAACGAACGCCTGGCGCGCATAGGGGCTGTTCTGCGAGACGCCAACCGCTGAGTCCCGCAAGATTCTCATTATTCAAGGGCTTCGACCCTCGTTCGGCAAGCCACCCGTCCAGTTTGACGGCGGCGAGCGGCAAGGGGTGGCGCGATGAGGGGCGGGAGGGCCGAGACGAAGGTAGTGGAGGAGGCATCGTCGAAGTCCGGCACGAATGGCGCGCGTTCATTCCAGGCTCATCCGCGCCGTGTTTTCGATGGCATACGCGTCCGGCACATAGTCCGTCGGCTCCGTGCCCTCTTCGAACTGGGCGGCATCCACCCACAGGACCGGCATGGCCTCCGCGGGCCCGTCGTAGCGCATCGAGCCGATGGGCAGGAGCGTTACGTGCAAGTAGGGCTGATCCGACGCCGGGCGCACCGGCCAGTGGTAGCGCGTCCAGGTCGTGCCCACTTTCACGAGTTCGCGCGCCCCGCCGGAGCTGAAGCGGACCTCGTAGTCCTCGCGGTCGGCCTTCATGTACACCGAAAACACGTAATCCTTGTTGGGCTTGAGGCGCACGCCGGTGTTCCAGCGCGTCGGCTTGCTGTGCAGCCAGATATAGCCGCGCAGCCGCAGGCTGCAGGCGCCTTCCACTTTCTCGGCAGGATCCTGCCGCACCAGCGCGTTCGGGCGCGGGGTGAGCGTGTCCGGATTCAGCCAGCGCGTAGAGATGCCCCCCACCCAGCGGTCGGGATAGCCCGGGGTCATGGCGTACTCGAACCCCGAGTTCGGCAGCAGGTTGCGGGACTCGCGCCGCTCGACTTTCTCGACGCGCACGTCGTCCACCCAGGCCATGCCCGTGAAGGACCCGCGCGGGGCCGCGATCGCCACGCGGATGGTTTCCGGCTCCGGCCCGGTGTCCATCGTCTCGACGCGGTCCTGCCAGGTTCCCTGGATGAGCTTGATATGGGTGCGCATGTTCAGCCGGTACCCCGACCGCGTCTGGCTTTGCACGCTGATCGCCACGCCGCCCCAGCGCTCCGGGCCGCTCTGGATGTCGCCGAAGACCCGGGCGCCGATCCGGTAGCGGGCATTCGGCTCGAGCTCGAGCGGCGCGCTGAGGACCGTGAGGGTGGGCGCGTCGGCATTCGCGCGCGCCAGGCGCAGGGACCGCGCGCCCGTGAAGGCGCGGTGCTCGTCGAGGGCCGCGCCGGATTCCGGGTCCAGGCCGGTCCAGCCCTCGTCGGACTCGAATCCGGGATTCGGGATTAGGTTGGGTGCCGTTCTCGAGGCCGATAGGGTCGCCAGGGCCTGCTCCCCATTCCGGATGCCGGCCCGGATGACGAGCGGCGCCGCGGGGTCGCCCGGCGGCGCCGGCAGCCGGAAGGCCCGCACGCCGTAGGGCTCGAAGGACTCGATCCAGCCGTGGTCTTTCGCCGTGCGCGGGGGTTCCCCGGCGAACAGCCGGGTTACCGGCGCGCCGTCCGGCAGGTTTTCGATCTCGACCCGCACCTCCAGCGGCGTGCGGAGCGTGTTGACGGCAAGGAGCAGGCCGCCGCCCTCCGGGTGCGATTTCCAGAGAGCCTGAACCATATCGGGGTCGCCGCCGGTGACGGTGAAGGACTGCTCGGGCGAGCGGGTGAGGATCGCGGGCTTGAGCACCTCCAACTCGCGCACGAGGTCCCGGTGGACGGCGTGCGTAATCTCATGGGCCGCCGGCCAGGCGAACCAGCACAGCCCGCTGAACTCGTGGGTCAGCGCCAGGTAGGCGGTGACCCGGCGCTCCGCGGGCGTGGGCATGCGGGTCGACAGCGAATGAAACTCGTTGACGCCGACGTACCAGACGGGCTTCATCTGGGCGCGGCCCGCCTGCTGCAGCTCTCGCCAGCCGGCCAGCACGCGGCGCGGCACCCGGTTCTCCTCGCCAGGCACCCAATAGCGGTGACAGAACCCGAGATCGGTCATGCTGTTCCAGACCGGATCGCTCGAGAGCAGCGGGTGCGGATCCCCTGGAAACACGGGATGGTATCCGTCGAGCAGGTGCAGGTTCGTGTAGATGCTCCAGAGCGTGTCCCGTACCCGCGGCGTGTTGAACGGCTCGTCCATGAGGTGGTAGGCCAGCAACCCCGGGTGCCGGGAAAGCGCGCCCAGGATCTCGGGCAGCCCGTCGAGCGTCTGGGTCAGCATGCGCTGCATGACCTCGTCGGTCTGGCCGTGTCCCATCTGCCGAGCGTCCGGCCGGGGCGAGGTAATGAGGTACAGCCCGTTGTCCCGGGCGAGGTCGAGGGTCTTCAGCAGGGTGTCCGGCGCGGGTTTGTCCCACACGACGGCGGCATTGGCGCCCAGTCCCGCCATCAGGTCCAGCCCGTCCCGGGGCGCGCCGACAAACCCGTAGGGGAAGAACGGCGCGTCGTTCAGGAGCGCGCAGCGCCGCCAGCGATCGATCTTGACCGTGTTGCCGGCCGGGTTCGGGTCTCGCCGCGCGACCTCGCAGGTCACGGCTTTCAGCACCTGCCCGTCGCCGCGCTCGAGCGCCGCCTGCACCGTCCAGCGGCCGGGGCCCTCAAGCGCCAGCGGCAGAAGGATGCGCCCGGCGGGCCGCGGCCGTTCGAGCACGACCGGCTCCCGCAGCGCCTCGCCCGTCACGCGAATCCGGCAGCCTTCCAGGAAGGTCGCCGGCAGCGGCGACTGGTACACCAGGTAGTGTTCGGGTTCCGTGGTATAATACGACCGGTCCATGAGCGCCGCGAACGGCTCCTGGGCGCGTTCCCAGGCGATGGCGCGGGTAAACGACCAGTCGCCCAGCGCGTCCCGCAGTGAAATCCGGGCCCGCGAGCGGCGCGGCTCGTACTCGTCGAACACGATCCAGTGCGCGAGCCCGGCCTCGTGGCCGGCGGCCAGCTCGATCCGCCGGGGATCGAGCCAGCGTTCGCCGGCGGAAGCCACGTCGGCCGCCGTCGCCTCGATCGCGCCCGGCGCGGCGCCATGGTTCTTGACCGTCGCCAGCACCTCGTACCCGCGTTCCGGCAGGTCGGTCATGTTCCCGATCCTGGCGTCCGTGAGCACCGGGGCGAAAACCGGCGCCGGCTTCACGTCCTCGATGCCGAGCAGGAGTCCGAACTCCTCCGGGGCATGCAGGTTCCGGGCCGAGAGGGGCGCCCACGAATGGATCGTCTTCTGGCCGTCCAGGTTCCGGCACACGTTCAGCCGCCAGCGTTCCGACCCGTGGGCATCCGCGAGGTAGAAGAGCGGGATGGCCAGTTCGAGCGTCCAGGCTTGGCCGTCTTCCGCCACGCCGCCCGCCGATCTCCAGTGCCCGTCCCAGGGGATGGACTGCTCGCCGTCCCGCCGGCTGTCGCCCTGCACGCCGCGGGCGTTGACCTTGAAATGGAAGTAGGTCCGGCCGTCCGTGC
>CAZUYI010000239.1:0-1556 GCA_964624095.1 uncultured Verrucomicrobiota bacterium
AGCCCGCAGGTGCTGATCGTGATGCGCCGCGCGCCGATGCAGAGGCCGTTCGGGTCGTTGGCGATCCGGACGGCCTTGAGGACCGCGTCGTAGTTGTCCAGCGGCTCGCCCATGCCCATGAACACCAGGTGCGACGGCGGCGCGCCCAGCCGGCGGGCGGCCGCGACGAGCTGGCCGACGATCTCGCCGGTCTGCAGGTTGCGCCGCAACCCGCCCTGGCCGCTGGCGCAGAACGCGCAGCGGAAGGCGCAGCCCACCTGGCTGGACACGCAGAGCGTTGTGCGGCCGCGGGCCGGGATGAGAACCTCCTCAACGCACTCGCCGTCCGGCAGGGCCGCCAGCAACTTGGCCGTGGAGCCCGGCCCGGCCTCGCTCTGTTCGCGGCACGGGAGCGCCGAGTCCAGGCGGAACCGCGCCGCCAGCTCCTGCCGCAGGGGCTCGGGCAGATTTTTCATCTCCGCCCAGCCGGCGGCGAACCGGCGGTACAGCCACTCCCAGAGCTGCCGGGCCCGGTAGGCGGGTTGGCCCCCGTCCGAGACCAGGGCCTCGACTTCCGCGAAGGACAGCGAATGAATCAAGGTCGCGGCAGGCACCGGGGCCTCCATGCGCGGGGCGGCCTTACACCGGGCCGAGGTTGAATCCCAGGGCGCGCAGCGCGGCCTCGAGGGCCGGCCGGGACTCGGTGAGGGTGACGCGCGTGTATCGGAATTCGCGGCGCATGGGATACCGGCTGCGCAGAGCCTCGAAGGCCGCGCCGCGCTCGTCCGGGGGCAGGGCGGCGCTTTCCCGGAACCGGCGGTCATCAGCCTCGATGTCGTACACCTGCCGGACAATGTTCCAGAGCGCCGCCTCGTCGTCCAGGCCGGCCGGATCGAACCGGATGGCCGGCACCGGCGGCGGAGGCAGGAGGCCGTCGGGCGTCCAGTCCGGCTTCACGCCCAGGAACCGGCACGCCTCGCGGTAGACCATGAGCGTGCCCGCCACCTTGCCGTCAAACGAGTGCCCCGCAATGTGCGGCGTGGCCAGGTCGGCCGCCGCCAGCACGTCCGGCCGGACCGTCGGCTCGCCTTCCCACGTGTCCAGCACCGCGGCGCCGAGCCGGCCGCGGGCCTCGAGAAAGGCATCGGAATCGAGCGCCGCGCCGCGCGCCGCGTTGACGAACACCGCCCCGGGTTTCAGCCGCTCGAAGAACGCCCGGTTCGCCAGGTGCCGCGTGGGGTACGGGCCGGCGGCAGCCAGCGGCACGTGCAGCGTCACGATATCCGCGTCCGCCAGCACCGCATCGAGCGGCAGGAGGCGGGCGTCCCCCTCCGCGTCGCGCCGCGGCGGATCGTTCAGCAGCACCCGCAGGCCCAGGGCCAGCCCCTTGTCCGCCACGCGGCGGCCGACGTTGCCCACGCCGACCACGCCGAGCGTCCGGCCGCGCAGCGCAACCCCGCGGCGCCGCACCAGGCAGAGCAGGGCAGCCGCGAGATATTCGGAGACGCTGTTGGCGTTGCAGCCCGGCGCCGCGCACCAGGCGATGCCCGCCTGCTCGAGCCAGGCCAGGTCCATGT
>CAZUYI010000239.1:1566-4747 GCA_964624095.1 uncultured Verrucomicrobiota bacterium
GCCGATGGTCGCGGTGCCGACAAACCGCACGCGGCTGCCCGCCAGCAGCTCGCGGGTGACGCGCAGCGTCGAGCGGATCACCAGCAGCTCGGCGTCCCGGACGCGCTCGGCGGTCATGGCCCTGGGCGGCAGGACCGTCACCTCGCCCAGCCGTCCGAACGCCTCGTGGGCATAGGGGATATTGGTCGAGCAGAGTATGTTCACCGCGCCTCCCGAGGGTCCCGTCCGGCGCGAGGATGCCAGACGGCGCGGACAGTGTACACGGGCGCGCGTGGAAATCAAGCGCGCAACCTCCCGTTCAGAAGCCGGCACCGGAACCTGGACTCCAGGCACAGACTTGAAACGGCCTCGCCGGCCGGAACGCCGCTGGCGGGGGGGAAGGGACGGGGGGGCCGTTTGGAAAAACCGTGTGGAAAATACGCTTGCGCCGGGCTGCCGGCCTGCCTAGAATCCGAGCGCGTGAAAAACTTTCCAATCGGTTAGTCCGGAGGCCATTCGGGCCGGCGGACGCCGGTATCGCCATGGCGCCCAGCGGGCAGTTAGCGCAGACCTTGCGGATCAAGCTGCCGGTGGCCGAGCCGACCGGACCGGGCTCACTTCAGGCGTCGCGCAAGACGCCCAAGTTGGCCGCGCCCGGCGGATCGAGCGCGGGCGTCAAGCTCGGGGACTCCGAGCAGACGCTCTACCGGGATTTCATGCAGAGCATCTACGATGCCGTCCTGGTGGCCAACTGGGACGGCCGCATCGTGGACGGCAACGCGCGGGCGCTCGAATTCCTGCGGTATTCCCTGGACGAGCTGCGCGAGCGGACGCTGTTCGATGTCCTGTACGGGCTCGACGAGGCGATCTTGCGCCAGATCTGCGAGAACCTGGTCCACGACCAGTTCACCCTGATTGAGGAAGCCTACTGCCGGCGCAAGGACCAGAGCCTGTTCCCGGCGGAAATCGCCACGAACCGCCTGCATCTGGGCGGGGAGCAGCACATCTGTTTCTTCGTGCGCGACATTACGCGGCGCAAGCAGGACGAGACCCTGCTGCGCGACACCCGCGACCAGCTCGCCCGGGCCGAGCGGCTCGAAATGGCCGGGCGCATCGCCGGCCATATTGCCCACGATTTTAACAACCTGCTCACACCCCTGCTGGCCTATCCCGATTTCATCCGGGAGGCGCTCCCGCCCGATTCCCCGGCTCGCGAGGATCTGAACGTCATCGCCACCACGGCCCAGCAGATCGCCGACATCAACCAGCAACTGCTGGCGCTCTCCCGGCGCGCCTACCACGAGCAGGCGCTGCTGAACCTGAACCACGTGGTCGAAACGGAGCTGGCCCGCCTGGCGCGCAGCGAGCCGGGCGCCCAGGTCACCCGCCGGCAGGAGCTGGCGCCCGACCTCCTGAACATGAAAGGCTCGACCCAGCAACTGCTGCGCGTCATTCAAAACCTGTGCCAAAACGCGCTCGAGGCCATGAGCCCGGCCGGCACGCTGACGGTCCGGACCTTCAACGTGTATCTGGACGAGCCGATTCAGAAATACGAGCGCATGGAGGCCGGCGAGTACGTCGCGGTGAGCATAGCCGACACCGGACACGGGATTCCGACGGAGATCAGGGACAAGATATTCGACCCGTTCTTCACGACCAAGAAGGCCGACCTCAAGCGGGGCAGCGGCCTGGGCCTGAGCGTCGTGCGCGGGATTGTGAAGGACCACAACGGATACCTCGATTTAGAGAGCCAGCCCGGGCAGGGCACGGTCTTCACGCTCTACTTCCCCGCCTGCCGGGAGGCGCTGGACCAGCCGGACGAGCCGCGCCAGCGGGGCGGCACGGAGCGGATCCTGCTCGTGGATGACGACCGCCTGCAGATCGAGGTCATGGGCCGGCTGCTCCGCAAGCTGGGCTACACCGTCGAGAGCGCGCGCAGCGGCGAGGAGGCCCTGCGCCTGATGGAAGCCGGCCGTGCGACTCACGAGCTGCCGGACCTGGTCGTGCTCGACATGGTCATGGGTTCCGGTATGGACGGGGCGCAAACTTTTGAGCGGATGAAAGACCTCCACCCGGGCCAGAAGTCCATCATTGTGTCCGGCTACTCGGAATCGCCCCGCGTTGACCTGGCCCAGTCGCTGGGGGCGGGCGCCTACCTGCGCAAGCCGGTGACGATCGAGAAGCTCGGGCGGGCCGTGCGGGAGGAACTGGACCGGCCGTGACGGAGCCGGAGAAAGGACGGTCATGTCCAAGCAGGCGTGGGTACTGCTGATCGTGGCCGCGATTCTGCTGGCCTTTTTCGGCATCCAGGCCAGCACCCGGCTCATCGGCCTCGATCGGGATGTCGCCGAGAAGTGGGCGCGGCTGGAGCCCGGCCTGGCGCGGCGCGCCGATGCCGCGCTGGCCCTGGCTGAGGCGGTGCCGGGCGCCGCCGCCGTCGCGGTCGCCGAGGCGGCCGCCGCCTGGCAGGCGGCGCGGTCGGCGCGCGACCGGGTGCACGCGGCGGTCCGGCTGGATCAGGCGGTGACGGGCCTGGACGCCGCCGCGGGAAATGCCGACCGCGTGCAGGCGCTCCGTGCCGAACTGCGGGAGGCCGGCGCCCGGATCGAGGTTGACCGCCGCCGGTTCGAGGAGGCGGTCTTCGAGTACAATACCGGCATCCGGCGCGGGTCCATGCGCCTGGTCCGGGTGTTCCTGCGGCTTCCGGCCCGCCATCCGTCGCTGAGCGGGGCCAGTCCGGGCACGGCGCGGGATCAGGCGTCGAGCCCCTCGAAGAGCGCGGTGGACAGGTAGCGTTCGCCGGAATCGGGCAGCACCACGACGAGCGTGCGGCCGGCCATGGCGTCTTCGCGGGCAACCCGCACGGCCGCCGCGACGGCCGCCCCGCTCGAGATTCCGGCCAGGATACCTTCCTCGCGCGCCAGCCGGCGCGCCATCTCGAGGGCCTCCGGACCGGTCACCGGCTCGATGCGGTCCACGAGCGCCAGGTCGAGCGTGTCGGGGATGAACCCCGCGCCGATCCCCTGGATGGGATGCGGGCCCGGCTTCAGCTCGAGCCCCGCCCGGGCCTGCGCGAGAACCGGGCTCTCCGCCGGCTCCACCGCAATGGAGCACAGCGGATGGCGCCGGGTCCGCTTGACGTAGCGTGAAATGCCGGTGATCGTGCCGCCCGTGCCCACGCCGCACACCACGGCATCCACCG
>CAZUYI010000240.1:0-4745 GCA_964624095.1 uncultured Verrucomicrobiota bacterium
CCGACGGCCCGCTGGCTCCCTACCTGCAGCTCCCGCTGCTGCTCCTGGCCGGCGATACGCTGTTTCTTAAAGCCCGGGCCCTGGTCTGGATTCAACTGGCCGTTGTGGCCTGGCTATGGGCCTGGATGGCCGACCGCGAACTGAAGCAGCCGCTGGGCGCGGCTGGGTTCCCTCTCATGGCGGCCCTGTCGTTCGGCGGCGTCGGGTTCGTCTGGGCCACAATGGACGCTGCCACGGTCCACGCCCTGCTGCTCAGTACGCTCGGTCTGGCCCTGCGGCTCGGCGCCCGCGCCGGGCCGGCAGGGGCAATCCGGCGCGCCGGCGGTCCTGTGCAAACTAAACTTCTGGCTGGTCCCGCTCGCCGCGATCCTGGCGACGGGCGACCGGCGCCGGCTCTCACCCTGGCTGGCGTCGGCCTGGCCGGTCATCCTGGTGCTCGGGCTGCTTTCGGGGTCCGGCTCGCTCTATGCGGCCTGGCTCCAGATCCGCGCCGGCGCGGAGTCGTGGTCGCGCGTGTGGCGCATGATGGTACAGTATTCGGTCGGCTCCCTGTATGCCTTCCTGGCCATGCGCTGGATCGAAGGAACGCCCCCGCTGACCGTGCCCACCCGGGCGCGCTGGTCGCAGCGCCTGGCCGGGCTCGCGCTCTGGGGGTTAACGGCCCTGATCACGGCGCGCGTGATCCTGACAACCTGTAACCTCTATGCCGGCACCCTGGTATTCTGGATTCTGGCCGGCGCGTGGCTGTATGTCCGCCTTGAACGCGGACCCGAGGCGCGGGGCGAAGCCGCCTTCGGATTGCTGGCCATGTGCCTGGCGCTGGCCGCCCGGACTCCCATCCCCTGGCACCGGATGGCATTGACATCCGGCCTGCTGGCCGTGCCGTTGCTCGCGTGGGCCTGGCGCCGGGTGCCGTATCCCCGCTGGCGGGCCGCCGGCTTTGCTCTGACGGCCGCGGGCTACCTGGCCTTCAGCCTGGGGGTGCAGTGGACGCGGCCGGACCGGAATCCGCCGTGGTTCCAGAGCCAGGCGGGGCCCGATGCCCCGATCCGCGAGTTGACCTATCCGCTCGACGGCGTGCTGGCCGGCGGCGCCGGCTTGAACACGAGCAGCAACGTGCTGGCCGTCCTGCAGGACTTGCGCGCGGCCGTCGGCCAGGCCGAGGCCAGCGGACGGGCGTATGCCATCCTGCCCGATATGCCGGGGCACTGGCCCAGGGCCTTTGGCCCGAACCCGCTTCCGTTGGACTGGGTGGCTGGTCCGACCCGAGACGACCCGCGCCTCTGCGCCCAGGTGATTGAAGCCTTGGAAGCCCGGCGCGGGAACCTGGTGATCATCGTCCAGAAACTACAGGGACGCCGGCTATGGTATCGCCGCTGGGCGCAGGGCGCGTGGCCCGCTCCCGTGGCCTACGTGCGGCGGCATTTCAAGCGCATCGCCAGCACAGACTGCTTTGATCTCTACGAATGAGCCTGGCGCCGCACGCCCCCCGGCGCACGCCCGCACGCCGTGTGTTCCCGTTAACGGCCCACCCTCAGTCGCTCGATAAATAGAAGATGAGCCTGATCCGGCAGAGGCCGGATAGTGACGCGTCGCGGCGGCCCGCGGCGGGCCGCCCCTCCTACCGCTCGCACGCGAGATCTCCTTGTGGGAGGCCGCGCCGTCCGGCCGCTTTTCCGGCCGCACTTCCAACTTGCGCCCGACGGGGAAGCCGCTTAAACTGGCACCGCTTTCACGCGACGGCAGGGCGCGACCAGGCTCACGGAAGGGGCGACATCATGAGTTTGAAGGTGGACACCCGGTTCCCCGGCGGCAATGCGGCCGACATCGAGATTCGCGACACGGATGGGATCCCTGACGTGCGATTTGCCGCGGACCCCTGCGGCGGGACCGAATCGCTCTGGTTCTGGTTCCGGCTCACGGAAACCGAACCTGCGCCCGACCGCCAATCCAAGGTCAGGCTGACGTGGACACACGTCGAGACCGTGCGCGGCGGAACCGAACCGGCCGGGTGCCGGCCGGTATTCCAGCCAGCCAGCCACGCCTGGACGCGGCTCAAGCACGGCGACAAGACCCTGCTCCCGGACGGCCGCATCGAGATGTCCTGGCTGATCCCCCACCCCGCGCCCATGACGGACGTCGCCCTCTCGTTTCCCTACGGGCAGCCTGACCTTCAGTTGACGCTCAGCCGCTCCGCGGGATACTGGCGCGAAGACGCCATCGGGGTGAGCCAGGGCGGCCGGCGTCTCACGCGGCTTTCAAACAGCCCGGGCGCGCCAGGCGCCACCCAGCCGGGCCTGTTCCTGATCGCGCGCCAGCACGCCGGCGAATCGCCAGGTTCATGGGCGCTCGACGGATTTTTACAGCACCTGGCCCAGATCCGCAAGGCGGGCTATGTCGTGTGGGCGGTGCCGCTGGCCAATCCGGACGAGCTCGCCGCCGGATGCGCCGGGCCCGGGGATTTCGACACCGCCTGGAGCAGCGCGCCCCGCCGTCACGAGACCCGGATTCTGCAGGACGATATCCGGCGCTGGAAAACGCGGTGCCGGCCCCTGCTGGCCCTGGACTTCCGCGCGCCGGGGGCCAGCGCGCAGGACGGCGTTTCCGCCGACGTCGGCCCAGAGTCCGACCCGGCGGCCGCGGAGGAAACCAAGTGGTGCAACGTGCTGCGCACCGACCTGCAGGCGGAGTTCGCGGCGCCGGAGTTCAAGCGATCCGCGGGCCCGGCGCCCGGCAGCTTTGCGGCCTTCGTGCGCGCCGAGCTGGCCATCCCGGCCCTGCGCCTCCAGATTCCGTTTACCCAGGCCGGCGACACGCTGCTGACCCAGAAGCTCTACCGTGAACTCGGGCGCCGCCTGGCCGCCGGCGTACTCCGGCGCCACGCCGGCCAATAAGCCGTCACAGGCCGAATGCCCGGACCAGCGCGTACAGCACCGGCACGGTGCCGATGCTCCAGAGCGTGGAATAGAAAATCGCCCGGGCCGCCAGCGACGTATCGCCGCCGTACCGCTCCGTGACGATGCTGCAACTGATTCCCACCGGCATGGCGGCGATCAGGTAGGTGATCAGGCGCGTTTCGTCCGGAACCCGCAGCCCGAACCTGGCGGCGGTTACGACCAGTCCGATTGTCAGCGCCGGCGCCGCCAGCAGCCGCAGGACGAGCACGCCGACAAAGTCGCGGGACGGGTAGTGGTCGGACAGGGCCAGTCCGCCCAACTGCACGCCGGTGATCATGAGCGACAGGGGAATCGTCAGGCTGCCCAGCATCGCCAGGGCCTGGATGATCGCGGCCGGGGCCAGCCGCGCCGGCGCGGCCTCGCTTCCGGCAAGCAGTTCCAGGTCGCGCGCCGCCGGCCAGGCCAGGGCCAGCCCGATGCCGGCGGCCGTGGCGATCAGCCCGTAATTCGTGGCGAGCCCCTTGAGGGCCGCGCCCCGCAGGCTGACGCCGCGCAGGGTCCAGACCCCCACCGTCCAGAGCATGACCTGGGCGCCCACGTTGCAGAGGAGCACGTCCCGCACCCCGGATTCCCCGAATAACTGGGCGGCGATCGGCAGGGGAAAATACACCCAGTTCGGCAGGGCAACCAGGAACACCGCCGTGCGGCGATCACCGCGGCGGCTGAACAGCGGCATGCCGGCCCATCCCACGAACTTGGCCAGCACGATGACCCCAGCCCCAAGTAACGGCACGTACCAGCTGGCGCGCAGCACGCCGGGCGTCGCCGTCCTCAGCATCTGGGTGAACACGAGCGCCGGGAAGATCAGGTCCACCAGCAAGCGGCTCAGGACCCGGCCTGCTTCGTCGGTCAGCAACCCGCCGCGCCGGACCGCCCAGCCGGCAGCCATGACCAGGAACATGGCCGACAGTTTCAGCAGCACGGCGAGGAAATCGGATATCACGGGCACCCCTTGCGGTGGCGCGGATTCAACGTCTCGGCCACGACCGACGCCAGGTCCGGCTGGGCGCGAAACGTTTCGTAAAAGGCCACCATGATCGCGCCCGTGCCTGCCGTACCGGCAATCCGCAACTCCGCGCGCAGCCGGCCTGGCGTCTTGGCATGGACGCCCGCATAGGCGCCGACAAACGGCACAAATATCTGGGAGGCGGACCGGCCCGGCTGGACCGCCCCGCGCGTCGTCCGGGCCCTGACCTCTTTCAACGGCCAGTGCGGCCGGTAGAACCAGGCGACCGTCTGGCCGCAGTAGTCCACGGCCAGCCGGCGGGCATAGTCCGGGTTGGGATCGAAATCCGGGTAGACGTGAATGGCCACCGGCAGGCGCGGATCCAATGCCCGGACGCGCTCGCGTATCTGGCGGGTATAGTCAACCAGGGCGTCTTCCGAAAACCTGGACGCCGCCTGTTCGCGAGTCCACTCCGGATGCCGCCGGGCGTACGCGGCGCGCCGGGCCTCCGAGTCGGCGCAATAGCAGGCGCGGTAGTTCCGATAGCCCACGTAGTCCAGGGCCAGCCCGCTTACGCCCGGCACCCGCAGGGCCGCCTCGATACCGCGCCATTCTTCCTCGCTGAGTCCGCGGTCTGGACAGAGCCAGTCGCCGGGATGAACATTCTCGCGGTCCGGGTTGCGGCGCGGCGTGCCGACCAGCGCCTCTTCTTCCGGCGCCACGCGCTGGAGCCGGTCGGGATGTGCCCGGGCAAAGGCCTTCATGTCCGCCACCCGCAAATTGATCCACCAGGCATAGAATCCCATGCCGCGCGCGCGCACCGCCCGCACGAGGTCGGGACG
>CAZUYI010000241.1:0-4718 GCA_964624095.1 uncultured Verrucomicrobiota bacterium
TTTCCGAGAGTGGTGCCCGTACGTCGGCGTGGGATTCGGCAATGCCGTGCTCGACGCCGACACGACCTGGAGCTTCGTATTCGACCTCGGCGTCATGATCCAGGGCAGCCCGGATGTCGGCCTGGCCGCCACGGGGCCGGCGGCCAGCCATCCGATATTCCAGGCCGACCTCGAACAGGAGCGCCAGGACATCCAGGATGATGCCGACGTCTTCCGCGTCTACCCGGTCCTGGCCTTCGGGATCTCCTACCAGTTCTAAGGTCCCGCTCCTATGCTCGGGAGGCCCGGCGCGCGTGGCGCCGCATCAGGACGATGCCGATCCAGAGCGCGGGCAGGAGCGCCCAGTAGGCGCGGATCAGCCACGGGACCATCCACCAGTTGATCCCGTCGAACGCGACGTCGGACACGGGGTACAAGAAGGGCGTCTGCCAGCGGCCGCGCGCGTGCGTGAAGATATCCATTGCGATGTGGAGCGGCCAGGCGAGCGCCGGCACCCAGAGCGGCCGGCAGACGAGCCGAATCGCGCCCACGCACGCCGCGGCCACCACCACACTGTGCGTGGCCTTGTAAAGCGTGAACACGTAGTCCGGAATGGCCATGAAGCGGATGTCGTGGCTGCCGAGGAAATAGGCGGTGAAATGAACGCCAATCGAGGCCGCGTCCGGGAGCAGGCCGAACGCGGCGGCTGCCCACACGGTCCAGTCGAAGCCTCGCCGTGCCCCGCGCCGTCCACCGGCCAGCCCCGTCCGGCTGAACAAGGTCGCCCCATACAGCGCATGTGCCAGTGTGTCCATCCCGTGGTCCTGGTGTGCCCCGCGCTCCTGAAAACGCATGATGTAACACACGGCCGCCGTCAATTCAATATCGCAGGTACCCGTCGCAGGTACCCGTGTTGCCAGCGCCCGGGCGGCCCCGGGGATGGATGCCGATTGTGCATTGCCGGCCATGCGGTCTGTGCTAGTATCTCCCCGGGGTGGAACGCACCATGAGCCGTCATATCGTCACGCTGGGCGCGGCCTTTCTAGCCGGCACGGCCGCCACGGCCGGACTGGTGCGGCTCGTGCAATGGGCGCCCATTCCCGGCTACACGAAACGGATCCTGGGCCTTGTCGTCCCGCTGCCCTCCATCCTGATCTGCCTGGGTCTGCTCTACGCCGGGCCCGAGCCCGCCTCTGGCGGCGACGCGTGGGACGCCCGGCTTGGCCTGCGCGACTGGCTGCCCCTGTTCCTGTACGGCTGCCTGACCATGCTGGCCTGGGCCGGCCTTGAGGCGATCTGGCGCCGGGTGCATCCACCGGACGACCCACCGCCGGACTCGGAGCCATGAAGTCCTCCCGATACCCGCCCGTGGCGCTTTCCATCGCCGGCTCCGACAGCGGAGGCGGGGCGGGCATCCAGGCCGACTTGAAGACGTTTACCGCCCTGGGCGTTTTCGGAACGACAGCCATTACCTGCCTGACCGCCCAGAATCCGGCCGAGGTCCGCGGCATCCAGGCGGTGCGCCCGTCCATGGTGTCGCTCCAGATCGAGACCGTGTTGGACGGGTTCCCCGTGGCCGCCGCCAAAACGGGAATGCTCTATAACGCTGCCATCATCGGCGCCGTGGCCGAGACGCTGGCACGGCGCCGGGTGCGCCGGCTAATCGTGGACCCGGTGATGGTCGCCACGTCCGGCGCGCGCCTGCTTCGGCCGGATGCCGTTCGGGCGCTCTGCCGGCGCCTGCTGCCCCTGGCCTCCGTGCTCACGCCAAACCTGCCGGAAGCCGAAACGCTCTGGGGCCGGCCCATCCGCGGCCTGGCCGAGGCCCGCGCCGCGGCCGAAGCGCTCGGCCGGCGCTTCGGGACCGCGTGCGTGGTGAAAGGCGGCCATCTTCCCGGCCCGACGGTGGCCGATGTCCTGTTCTGCGCCGGACACACCCATGTCTACCACGCCGCCCGTATACACGCGGCCACGCACGGCACCGGCTGCATGTTTTCCGCGGCCCTGGCCGCGCTTCTTGCCCGCGGCCTGAATGTGCCCGACGCCGTGCGCATGGCCAAGCGGCACGTTCACGCCTGCTTGGCCCGCTCCCGCGCGCCCGCTGATCCGGTTCGCCCCGAACGGTGTACTCCGCCATAGAGAAACCCCAGGATGCACCCGAAGCCAAACGCTGAGTGGAGCCGCTGGCTGTGGCCGCGCCCGCGGGGCCTGGCGCCGAAGGGCGGATCGCTGCCCATCACCGCCGAGACCCGTCTCGTCGTCATGCCGGAGTCCGGCCCGCTGACGCGGCGCGGCGCGGCCTTGCTTCAAGCCGACCTCAAGGCGCATCGCGGATTCGCCCTCCCGGTCGCGGCGCCGAGCGAGGCCGGGGCCGGCCCGTTGATCGCAGTCGGCCACTCGGCGCAGAATGCCGCCCTGCAGGGCCTGCTTGCCGGCATGCCCGGTCCGACGCCGCTCGAACAGAGCCTGACCGCTTCGGCGGGCTACACGCTCACGCGAGTCGAGCCTCCGGCGGAAGGCTACCTGCTGCGCTGCGAGCCGGAACGCTGCGTCGTGGCCGGCGCGGACGATGCCGGTTGTTTGTACGGCATCCAGTCGCTGCGCCAAGTCCTGCGCGGCACCGGCGGCGCGCATATCCCCGCCGCGCGGATATGGGACTGGCCCTGCTTCCCGGTGCGGGCCATGCATTGCTTTTGCCCGCGCCGTTCGACGCTCGCGAAGACCGAGCAGATGATCGAGGCGCTGGCGTTATGGAAGATGAACACGCTCGTGCTGTCCTTCGAGTACGTGCCGAACTTCCCGTTCGAGGGCTATCCCGGCCTCGTGGACGAGCGCGAGACGCTGAGCCGCGCCGAGCACGCCGCGTTCGCCTCACGCTGCCGCGCCCTGGGGTTCCAGGTGGTGCCGCTGGTACCCAGTTTCAGCCACATGCACGGCTTTCTGGTCGAAGGTTCCGGCCTGGACGACATGCTCGAGCAGACGGGAATCCCGCGCAGCGAGGCCCGGACCTGCTTCCGGCCGCGCGGCAACACCTGCCCGAGCCATCCGCGCACCTACGAGGTATTTTTTGATCTCTTTGACCAAGTGCTGGACGCCTATCCGTCGCGCCTGCTGCACATCGGGCACGACGAAATTGACGACGGCCCGCTGGGTCTCTGCGACCGGTGCAAGGGAATCCCCTATTGGCAGTTGCTGGCCGAGGACGTGTGGCGGATATACGACCGGCTGACCCTGCGCAGGGGGGTGCGGCTGATGATGTGGCCGGACGTCCTGATCCCCTGGTTCCGCGGCGGACCGCGCGACGGGCAGAATTCCAACAAGCGTTCGGTCGTTCCGCCGCACCTGTTCCTGCACTTTGCCGCGGAGCACCTGCCGAAAGACATCATCATGACGAACTGGGAGTATCTCGGTCGCGACTATTACCTGGATGCCGGCGAAGCTCCCGAAGGCCGCTATCCCTCGCTGGATTACCTGCTCGCGCGTGGCTACTCCGTGCTGCCGTTCGGCTACCACGATCCGCGCGCCATCATGCTGTACGCCCAGGCCGCCTGGCGCCGATGCCGCCTCGAGTGGGCGCTGCCCGGCGAAGGCGGCCCGGACCGGGTGCTCGCCGAATGCCGCGAGGGAGTCCTGGGGTACGCGGGGTGCACTTGGGGCCAGTGGAGCCCCCCCGAAGCGGGCCGGAAACCGAGCACGCTCTTCGCCGCCGGCCATGCCGCCACGGCCGCCTGCGCCTGGAATCCGCATCAGATCATGGCGGCCACGCACGCCGACTCGTTCCACTACCTGCGCGACACCATGGACTGGCTCAGCGCAGGCCCAGCCGCGCGTGAAGCTGGACATTGAGCCGGGCCGGCACACGGTCCTCGATCAGCCATCGGGCCAAAAGGGCCGGGTCCAGCCGGCCGCTGACGGCCCCCACGAGGACGGCGCCGCAGCGGCCCGCCAGCCCGCGCGCCCGAATGAGCCGGGCAGCCCAGTCAAAGTCGGCCCGGTCGGCCACCACGAACTTGACTTCATCCTGCGGCCGCAGCCGCTCGAGATTGGCCCAGTCCATGGCGCCGCTTTCGCCGCTCGAGGGGCATTTCACGTCCATGATCGCCGTGACGCCGGCCGGGATGACGGACACATCCAGGCTGCCGTTGGTCTCGACCAGCACCGTCCCGCCGGGCACGGCGTCGCGCAGGGCCGCCAGGAGGGCCGGCGTCCCGGCCTGGCACAGCGGCTCGCCGCCCGTCACCTCGACCAGCGCCAGGCCCGACGCCGCGTAGTCCGCGACCAGCTCGGACTCGCATCGCTCCACGCCGCGGGCGGACTGGGCCCAGCGGGTATCGCACCAGGCGCAGCGCAGGTTGCAGCCGGCCAGCCGGATGAAAAAGCAGGGCCGGCCGGCGTGGGAGGACTCGCCCTGGATCGAGACGAACGTTTCGGCGACCCGCAGACGGGCCGCCGCCGGCGGCATGGAGTGGAGCGCCATGATGACCGGCCCGCCCGGTTACGGGGTTTTCCAGTACGCGGCCGCCGTGCCGGGCGCCTCGCTGACCCAGACCCGGTGCACGGCGCAGCGCCGGGTGTTGAGTCGCGCGGCGAGCGTGTCGAAGAGGAATCGGGCCAGGTGTTCGGACGTCGGATTCCGGTTCGCGAACATGGGCAGCCGGTTCAGTTCCCGGTGATCGAGGGCCTCCAGCGCGGCTTGGATCTCGGCCTTGACGCGCTTGAAATCCACCAGCAGTCCCTCG
>CAZUYI010000242.1:0-1903 GCA_964624095.1 uncultured Verrucomicrobiota bacterium
CAACAGGATGACCGCACCGGCCGTTCGGACACAGGCTTGACCGAGCGCGGCCTCTGCCAGGGCCGGCCGCAGGTCGCGGTCAGCCCGAGGTTCCAGGCCGTGCCGTGCCGGGTGGTAGCGGAACAGTCCGTTGGCCGTGGCGACATACGTATCGAGCGGATAGGTGGCGCCCGCCGAAGGCGCCGCCCGCAGGGACCGGGCGCGGTCCGTGACGCCTTGCGCCGCCCAGAGCAGTTGACCCAGGTCGCCGTCGGGAAGGGGGGCCGGATCGAAGTCGCGTACCGAACGCCGCTGCGCGATGGCGGCCTCCAGCGAAAGCGGCCCGGTACAGCGGGGTGGCGGCAAGGCGATCATGGAGTCTGCGGACGGGGTGTGCAGGGAATCGCCGCTGCCCGGCGCCGCCAGGCAGAGGACACAGGCCAGGCTGCAGAGGCGATGCATGGCGGCGCTCCCGGATCCGTAACGAATGGCATCATGGCGTTTCCGGCTTCAGTCTACGGGCGGCGCCTGCGGGGTCAAGCGCAAACGCCCGGGACGCGGCCGGCGCGGCGTGTCGCGCTCAACCGGGCCGCCTGCGGCCATGGGGGGAATCCATGCCGATCCACAACATCGAGATTGCGAAGGCCTTGAACCATCTGGGCGACCTGCTGGAAATCGAGGGCGCCAATCCCTTCCGCGTGCGCGCCTATCGGAACGCGGCCAGGCTGGTGGAGACCCTGCCGCGCAGCGTGGCGGACATGGTCTCGGCCGGCGAAGACCTGGCGGACCTGCCCGGCATCGGGGCGGCGCTGGCGGACAAGCTCCGGGAACTCGTGATGACCGGGCATCTGAAGGCGCTCGAGAAGGAGGAGAAGCGGATTCCGGCCACGCTGAGCGATCTGATGAACGTGCCCGGGCTCGGGCCGCGCCGCGTGCGGCAGCTTCACGAGCGCCTGGCGATCAACGACCTGCAGGCGCTCGAAAAGGCGGTGCGGGAAGCCCGCGTGCGCGAGTTGCCGGGCTTCGGCGAAGTGAGCGAGGCCAAGATCCGCGACTATCTCCAGTCCCGGGCGCAGTACGCCAGCCGGGTTCCGTTGGTTTCCGCCGAGCAGGTGGTGGCCGCCGTGCTCGACACGGTCCGGCGCACGCCGGGGATCGGCCAGGTCGCGGTAGCCGGCAGCTTCCGGCGCCGCTGCGAGACCGTGGGCGATGTGGACATCCTCGCCGCGTGCGCGGACAGCGCCGAGATCATGCGCCGGTTCGTAGGCCACGAGGACGTCATCCAGGTGCTGGCGCACGGGGCGACGCGCTCCGCCGTGCGCCTTCGGTCCGGGCTCCAGGTGGACGTGCGGGTGGTGCCGGAGGACAGCTACGGCGCCGCGCTGCATTATTTTACCGGCTCCAAGGCTCACAATATCGCGATCCGCGCGCGGGGCGTCAAGGCCGGGCTCAAGATCAACGAGTATGGCGTGTTCCGGGGCGACACGCGCCTGGGCGGCGCCGCGGAAGCCGATGTGTTCGACGCCGTCAACCTGCCGTTCATCGAGCCGGAACTGCGCGAGGGCCGTGGCGAGATCGAGGCAGCCGAGGCCGGGCGCTTGCCCCGGCTGCTGGCGGAACCCGATCTCCGGGGCGACCTGCAGTCGCATACCACGGCCACGGACGGGCGCGGGACCCTCGAGGCCATGGCCGAAGCCGCGCGGCGGCGCGGCTACGCATACCTGGCCATCACCGACCATTCCCAGCACATGCGCGTGGCGCGCGGGCTCAATCCCACGCGGCTGCGTCAGCAGCTCCGCGACATCGAGCGCGTGAATGGCGGGTTCCGGGACTTCCGGCTGCTCAAGGGCATCGAGGCGGACATCCGGGAGGACGGAGCCCTCGATCTGCCGGACGACGTCCTGGCCGAGCTCGATATCGTGGT
>CAZUYI010000242.1:1913-4713 GCA_964624095.1 uncultured Verrucomicrobiota bacterium
CGCCACGAGGCCCGGGCCGATACGGCCCACGGCGCCGCCGTCCACGATCACTTCGGGCTGTCGCGCGAGAAACAGACGGAGCGCATCCTCCGCGCCCTCGACAACCCCTTCGTGCTCGTCCTGGCGCACCCCACCGGACGCCTGATCGGCCGGCGCGAGCCCTACGCGGTGGACCTCGAACGACTGTTGAAGGGAGCTGCGGCGCGCGGCTGCGCCGTCGAGCTGAATGCGCATCCCGCCCGGCTCGACCTTGATGATGCCGGCTGCCGCCTGGCGAAGGCGCTGGGCGTCCGGATCGCCCTGTCCACGGACGCCCATACGCCGCTCGACCTGGACTTCATGCGGTTCGGCGTCGGCCAGGCGCGCCGAGGCTGGCTCGAAGCGGACGACGTCATCAATACCCGGCCCTGGGACGAGGCGCGGCGGCTCTTGCGGCGGCCATGAACAGCCCGTTGCCCCATCGGAATCGGGACCGATGGCGACGCGTCATGACGCAGCGCCACGAGAGGCGCGACGGGTGCCGGGCATCGGACGGCCGGGCCGTCCGGCCAGCAGGAGATCCCAGGCTCACCGGGATCGGGAGACGCCCGGTGCGATCGAGCCCGGCACCGGCTCAGAGGTAGGCGCTCAGCTTGGCGAGCAGGTCGGCTTTGCGCAGGGCGCCGACCATCTGTTCCTGCACCACCCCGCCCTTGAAGACCAGCAGGGTGGGGATCGAGCGGATATGGAATTTGGCCGCCAATTCCTGGTTCTCATCCACGTTGACCTTGGCGACTTTCAGCTTGCCGGCCAATTCGCCGGCCAGTTCGTCGAGCACCGGGGCCAGCATCCGGCATGGGCCGCACCATTCGGCCCAGAAATCCACGAGCACGGGGCCGGCAGCCTTCTCCACTTCCTGTTCCCAGTTGGCGGCGGAAACGAGTGCGACGGCATTGGATGCCATGAGAGTACCTCCATGCAGGATGAATCAATGGACGTGAAGCGACGCGGGAAGCGGCCAGGCCAGGCCGACGGCCTCGACCGCCATGATATAGACGAGTGCCGCAATGCAGAGCACGGCGGCGGCCGACACCGCGATCATCCACGGGTCGGCGCGCGGAGCCGCCGTGGCGGATGCCGGCTCGGGCGGCCGCGTGACGGCGGCGGCCGGCTTCGCCGCCGGCTCTTCCTCGGGCGCAGAAATCTTGACCGTGCGCATGGCGGTGTTCCGCTCCGGGCGCTTGATCTTGATCGTCTTGCGCTGCGTGATGGAGCCGGCCGACTCGGCGTCGGGCGGGAGCTCGATTTTGGACGTCTCCGCCTTTTTAGCCAGGTGGTCCGGTGCGGCGGTTTCCGGCGCGCCGGGCTCCGCCACGGGGGGCATGCTCGACGGGCGCTTCAAGCGGATCGTTTTGGGCTGGGGCGCGGCGGCGCTCTCCCCGGCGCCCGGGACCGGGCCGGGCACGGCCTCGAGGACGATCCGGGACGTGGAGGTTTTGGGAGTGACCAGGTGCTTGGCCACCGTGGGCGCTTCCGTGGAGGGCACGGGGGCGGCGCCGACGGCCACCTTCTTGACCGTTGGCACGGTGTCCGGCGCCGGGAGCGACACCGGCGAGGTCGGCGGGCGCTTGAGCCGGATCGTTTGAGGAATCGGCCCGCCTTGCGTCGGGATGCCCGACACCAGGCCGGTGCTCCGCCGCGCGTCCGGGGCCGCCTTGGTCGCGCCGGGCGACTCCAGCACGATCCGAGAGGTGGCCTTCTTGGCGGACAGGGCGGGCCCCTGAAGGGCCCCGAGCGTAATGGGCGAGGTCGGCGGGCGCTTGAGCCGGATGGTGTGGGGCATGGCGCTCGCGGGAGTCCCGGGCGCGGCCGGCCGGGCGGCATCCAGGGAAATCCGGGCGGTCTGGCTTTTCGGGTTTTCGGGGGGCGTCGTGGGTGGAAGGGGCTCGCTCATGGGCATCTCCTGGGCCGGCGGCCGGCGGTCGTCATATGGCCATGACTTCTTTTTCCTTGGCTTCAAGCGCCTGGTCCATCTGCCGGATGGACTCGTCCGTATGGGTCTGGATTTGCTTCAGGGCCTGATCCTTCTCGTCCTCGGTGATCGTGCTGCTCTTGAGCAGGTTCTTAATGCGCTCGTTGGCTTCCTGGCGGATGCTGCGGATGGCCACGCGCGCCTTTTCCGTCATCTGCCGGGCCACCTTGGAAAGCTCGCGACGCCGTTCCTCGCTGAGCTCCGGAATGGGGACCCGGATGACGCGGCCATCGCTGATGGGCGTCACGCCGAGATTGGCGGCCAGGATGGCTTTTTCGATGGCCGGCAGCGCGGAGGGGTCGTAGGCGTTGATCACAATCAGGCGCACGTCCGGCGTGGCGATGTTGGCGATTTCGCGCAGCCGCACCTGGGTGCCGTAATACGGCACGGCAAGGTGCTCGACGAGACTGGCGGAGGCCTTGCCCGTGCGCAGGCCGGCAAACTGCTGGCGCAAAAACTCCAGCGACTTTTCCATCTTCTCTTCGGTTTCCAGCAGCACGTCGTCCATCGAGTCCATGACTGCGTCTCCCGTCACGGGTTCCTGACCAGCGTGCCGACGGCCTCGCCGGCCAGGATGCGTTCGATCGTACCTTGCTTGAAGAAATCGAACACAATGATAGGAATATTGTTCTCCATGCACAACGAAAAAGCCGCCGAATCCATGACCTTCAGCGAATCCTTGAGGGCCTGGCGGAAGGACAGGGTGGCGAAGCGCCGCGCGGCCCGGTTCCGGACGGGATCGTCGCTATAGATGCCGTCCACCTTGGTGGCCTTGAGCAGCACGTCGGC
>CAZUYI010000243.1:0-4680 GCA_964624095.1 uncultured Verrucomicrobiota bacterium
CCAGGACGGCCTCGAAGTCCCCCCGGATGGACCCCATGTCCGTCTCCCGGATGAAATCCAGCAGCCGCGCCTCCGCCAACGCCACGCCGGCTTCCGCCTTCTCCGCGTCGCTCCCCGCCGCCGCCAATGCGCGCCGGAACAGGCCCTGCGCCACCGGGTAGTTGATGGCATGCGACCAGTGCCCATTCTCGTACTGGTTCCGCCCGGCCGCCATGAGCGTCTCGAACGCCGACGGCTGCGCCGCCCACTCTGCCGGCCCGGTCACCGCGAAGACCGGGTCGTGGCTATCGTTCCGGACGACCGTCACGGCCAGCACGTGCTCGCCCCGGCTCAGCGCGAGCTCGAACACGTGGTCCGTGCCGCTGATCCGCTTGGCACCCCCGTTCCCGCCGCCCCGCAGCGTGTCATAGACCGGGACCCCGTCCAACCACCACTGCATCCAGCCGCCCGCGCCCGCCCCGATCGTCACCGTCGTGTCCGATGCCGCCGCTATCCGGGCCAGGAAGTATACCGGCTGGCCGCCCTGTCTCGCGCCCAACTGCTTGCCGAGGTCCAGCCGGCCGTGCTCCAGGCGTACGGTCTGCGCCGGGAACACTTTCCCGCCTATCTCCAGCTCCCCGGGAATCGCCTTCAGGGCGTCGCCCGGCACCAGCTTCGCCCGGTCAGGTGTCTGCCGGAACGAGACACGATCGCCCGGCCCGAATACCGTCCATTCCGCCGGCCAGCTCACGCCCTCGGCCGCCCTCGCCGCCGCGCTCCACGCCAGCCACGCGCCCGCCAGCCATGCCAGCCGAAACC
The DNA here is from genome assembly GCA_964624095.1 of uncultured Verrucomicrobiota bacterium. Classification (GTDB taxonomy): domain Bacteria; phylum Verrucomicrobiota; class Kiritimatiellia; order JAAZAB01; family JAAZAB01; genus CAZEVX01. The sequence goes on from CAZUYI010000243.1 coordinate 799, forward strand.
CCGCTCGAGACCGATTCATGTGGATCTCCTCTCCAATTCCGGATTCTGGATTCTGACTACGGGATCAGCGCCCGGTCCGCCTACGGCTGGACTTCGCGGGTCAGCGGCCGGTCCGCCAGCACCTCGCTTCCTTCCGCGATGCGGATATGCCCGCCCACGGCGCCTTCCGCGTTAAACAACACCCGCACCGACCGGGCTCCGTGGTTCCGGTCCATGCCCCCGTTGTTGGCAACGGTCGGGTACCCCCAAAAACCCGGGAATCGTTCGCCCTCCATGCGGATCAGCACGCAAGTGTGGGCGATGGTATCCATGTAATAGTTGATCTGGTGGTCGCGCCCGCCGTTTCCTTCGATCTGCGTCCCGGTATCCATCGCGAGGAAGCCCCGCTTATAGACCATGCTTCAGGACTGGCGCGGGGTCACGAAGAACGTCCCCCTTCTTTCAGCATGTTGTCGAAGTCTATCAGAAACTTCGCGGAGCCGAACAAGATATTGAACCACGGATCTCCATCCCAATCCCACCGCCTGTTCCCCTCCGGAGTCGTACACGTCCTCCATATCATCGGGATATCCCCGCTTTCGGCTTGAGCGGCAACAAACGAGTTTGCCAATGAGACGGCCTTTGCCCGATAGACCGGCTTGCCGGTTGCTTGATACAGCCGCCAGAACGCCTTCGCCGTCAAGCCGGCAAGCGAGGATATGGGCACAAAGTAATTCGTCTGTTCGGCCACGGCCGGCAACTGCCATCGTCGAATGCGCCCGTTCGACACTTCCGGCGTGTGCTGTTCCCACACGACAAACTGATCCTCGGCGAACCTCATAATCTCCTCGGCCCGCGCGACGTTCCCCGGAGTCGGATTCTCCAGAAGCCAGAGCGCGGTCCTGGTCGCCTGGGATACGCCCAGATTGTAGTACCGGACGCCAGTGAGCGTGATATCCTCGAATTCGCCGGCAAAGTGAAAGGCGTCCAGCACGGTTGTGTTCAGGTAGGCGCCGGCTTTCTCCACCACCCCCGCATACCGGGTCTGCGCGTGCTCCCGGACGAGCCTGCTCAAGAACGTCATGATGCCCAGGGGATGAAAGAGCGGAATATCGTTCACCGGACCGCCGGTTTCGTTGAACAGGTGCTTCGCACACCAGGTTCCGCTCGGCAACTGCAGACGCTGGTATGCGTCTGCAATCCGGAGGGCCGCCTCAAGATAGTTCGAGTCTCGGGTCACGGCGGACATCGCCAGATAGCCGACCCCCACCCGGTGCGGCTCATCCATGAACACCTGATGCTCCAGCGCATGGCCTTCGGCATAGGTCCGCGGCATCCCCGCCATGGGTCCGGAGCGCAGCCGGGCGTCAATCATGAAATCCGCCATGTTTCGCCCCATGGTCACCAGCGCGGCCCGGCGGCCCGGCTGATCCACCGACAGTCCGTGGTAAAGGCCGACAAACTCCATCATGGCGCCGATCGTCTTTGAGGGATAGCAATAGATGGAATACCCGTCATCATCCGGCTTCTTCTCCGTGCGCCATCTCCGCAGGTAGGGCCGTGTGTACAGGTAGTCCATGGCCCGCAGGCCGCGCGCCCGGTAATCGTTGCGCGCCTCGCCATACGGGCCGTCGAACACGGCCGCGCGATCAAAACACCGCGACCCGGCGGATCCTAACGACCGCCCCTCTCGGTCGAACGCCTCGGCCGACAGAAGGACGAAGCCCGTCGGCAGTTTGTCCCAGATCGGAGTCAGCGGCGTCCACGGCTTGTCCGCCTTGAACTCGAAGGGTTGCCCGGTCTTGGCCGCGCGCGCCGTGAAGACATACACGGCCGCACCTTTGACCTCGCTGAATCCGCCGCACGCCATCCGGCCGGTATCCTGCGGCGGGCCGAAGCAGGGCGCATAGATAAACCGGTTGGAGTGCCAATTCCAGAACGGGGCTCGACCGGGTAGCCCCGGGCGCACGGGCTTCAAGGATTCCTTCAAAGCCTGAGCGTAGAACGGACCCCGCACAACGGGCGCCCGGAGGGTATAGGCGGCGTTCAAGGGAATCTTGCGCACGGCGGAGCCGCCGGGCAACACCGAGACATGGAGCCGCTCCCTGTGCAGATCAAACTGCGCGCGCAGTTCCTCCTCCTCGGGGGCGGCGCGGTAGGCTCGTACGTCGCACATCAGACCGGCAAACTGCATGGCGGGAGGTCGGGTCGCGCCCAGGAACAGACGGTCGTCCCCCTGAACAAAATAGGGTTCAGGCGCCAGTTGTTCATCTGTTAGAACGCCGTTGATCCAAAGCTCGTATTTATGGTGATGCCAGACCAGTCCCACGTGATACCACGCGCCGGCTCGCGGTATGCGCCTGACCATCCAGAAGGCATCTGCGACGGTGACGATGCCCGCGACGATCCGGTCTGCGGCCAAGCTGAGATTCATCCGGAGGTTGAACCACATCAGCATCCCTGACGGCTGATCCGCCTTGAACCAGAATAGGACGGCACCCGCGGCAAGGTCGGCCTGGGATGCCTGCCCCGGAAAGGCCACTTGGCCCCCCGGCTGGAATCGCAGAACAGCCGCTTCCTCCGGCACGCCCGTCTCCCAGACGCAGTTGGTGATTGTCCCATCGCACCCATTCCCCGAACTGTCCCGCGCCACCAGGCCCGCACCTTCATCCAGTTTCCACCACCCTCGAAGTGGCGTGGAATTTGCCAACGCCGCGCCGCGCGAACCCGTGCCCGCCGCTGACCGTGTCATGTCTGCGCACTCCTCCATGCCGCTCACTCTGCCCGATTCCGCCGGCGCGGCGGGGTTCATCTCACGCCGTGCAGTGCCGGCGCTGTGTTCGTCACCGGGCGGAACGCGTTGCCATAGAAGCAGTCCTCGAGCTCGCGCCGAGTCGGGTTTAGAGGGTCAGCAGGATCACGCGGCCGCGGCCCAGCGCATGTTCGAGCAGCACCGGGCGGCCTTCCTGGGACTGGGCGATCACCCGCGCCCCATGCCGCCCGAGCGCGACCGTTTTCCGGGGCGGATGCAGCACGAAGGTCCGGCCGACCGGCAGCCCGCAGGCGGAGCGCTGCACGACGGTCGCCACCGCGGTGCTCCCGGTCCACGAGCCCGGGGATCCCCGTTCCTTCTGTTCCGACGCGCCGAGGCGCACGCCGCACAGGTCGCGCAAGTCCCCGCCGCGGATGAATCGCCAGGGAGGGCTCTGGCCCGGGTCCGTGTTGAACTGGGGCAGGCCGGGGCAGAGCGTGCCGCCCTGCTTCACATAGGCTGTGAGAGCCCGGTACTGGAGCGTCGTCATGGTGTTCCAGGCCGGCATGCGATGTGGACTCTTATTCTGACTCCTGTCTCCTGACTTCTAGCTCCTTTACCAGCGCCAGGCCCGCCTGCGGCTGCACTTCGCGGGTCAGCGGCCGGTCCGCCAGCACCTCGCGTCCTTCCTCGATCCGGATATGCCCGCCCACTTCCCCGCGCTTGGCCAGCGTGATGCCATAGCTCCGCGCGCCCGCCGTAAAGCGCAGTTCAAGCCGCTCGCCTGCGTCGTGCACCTCGCTCGGCGTTATGGCCTCCACCGTCTGGTCCGTCGTTTGGATCAGGTGCAGGAACCAATCCTGCTCCCGCGCCGCGCCCGGCTTCACCTCGACCCGCCACCGGCCGATGTTCTCCGGCACGAAGCCATCCTGCATGCCCATTTCCCGCGCGTACTGCGAATCCTTCGTAACGGGCCAGTTCCGGCCGTCAGCCCAGAATTCCTTGCCCGGGCCGCCGACTGGCTCCAGCACCGCGTCCGGCGGGTACAGCGTCCGGCAGTACAGCCGGCCCCGCTCCTGGTCCGCCCGGAACTCCGTTCCCGCGATCCGCGGCTCGTTGGCCGTGTGCAGCAGCCAGGTCTTGGCATACTC
>CAZUYI010000244.1:0-4670 GCA_964624095.1 uncultured Verrucomicrobiota bacterium
GAACCGTCAAGGGCGACCTGCACGATATCGGCAAGAACCTGGTCTGCATGATGCTCGAGGGGGCGGGCTTCAAGGTCGTGGACGCCGGCATCAATGTCGAGGCCGATCGAATGCTCCAGCTGGCCCGCGAGCACCAGGCGGGTCTGATCGGCGTCTCCGCCCTGCTCACGACCACGATGGTCAACATGAAGCAGGTCGTCGAAGCGGTCCGGTCCTCCGGCCTGCAGGACCGGATCAAGGTCATGGTGGGCGGCGCGCCGGTGACCCAGGCGTTTGCCGACGAGATCGGGGCCGACGGCTATGCGCCGGACGCGGCCTCGGCCGCCGACCTGGCCAGGCGGCTGGCCGGCGTGGCCTGAGGCGGCTCGGCGTCGGACAACGAGAGGACGCGCTCATGCAGATGCCGCCGTTGATCCTCGTCGGCGAAAACATTCACTGTTCTCGAACGCTCAAGCGAACGGGCCGGCACGTGGACGAAGCCAACCGGGCCATCCGCTTTACGGCGGATGGGCGGGCCCGGGCCTTGCCGATTCCCGCCCCGTTTCTTGAATCGGCCGACTGGGACCGCGGGGTCATCAAGCATTGTGCCGCCGCGATCTGGCAGGGGCTGTACGGGGCGGGCGCCGCGCAGGCGGCCGGCGGGGCCTATGTGCAAGCGCTGGCAGCCAGCCAGGCGCGGGCTGGCGCGGCCTACCTGGATGTCAACGTGGATGAATTCGGATCGAACCCGGAGGAACGGAAAGACGCCTTGACCTGGACGATCGGCCAGGTCCAGGCCGCCGCGCGCCTGCCCGTGAGCATTGATTCGGCCAATCCCGACCTCCTGTGCGCGGGTTTGAGCGCCTGCGATTCGAGCCGCGGCCGCCCGCTGCTCAATTCGATTTCGCTCGAACGTCTGGCGGTGCTCGATCGAGTCGCCGCCCAGGCCCCCGCCGTGATCGCCTCGGCGGCCGGAGAAGCCGGCCTGCCGTGCTCCGTCGAGGAGCGGCTGGCCAATCTGGCGCGGCTGATTCCGCTCCTCGTCGGGGCCGGATTGAGTCTGGACCGGATTCACGTGGACCCGCTAGTCTATACGATTTCGACGGATTCGCTCAACGGCCGAACCTTCCTGAATGCGGTCCGGGCGGTGCGGGCGGCCTATGGGACGGCGCTGCACGTGGTCGGGGGGCTCAGCAACGTGTCGTTCGGCATGCCCGTCCGCACGCTGATCAACCAAGTATTCGCCTGGCTGGCCATCGAGGCCGGGGCCGACGGCGGGCTCGTGGATCCGCTCCAGGTCAACGCCGGCAGCCTGCGAGCCCTGGATCCCGGCTCCCGGCCGTTCCGCCTGGCGCGAGCCTTGCTCCTGGGCGAAGACGAGTTCGGCATGGCGTTCATCGCGGCGCACCGGGAAGGCACGCTGCTCCCATGAACGCCGCCGGCGAGCCGTGGACCCGGGCCGGGCGGCCCGGCGAAGACCGTGAAGAATGGCCGATGCGCATCGAGCCGTCCTGGTGGAATTATGTCGGACATCTGCTGCTGGGCTGGCTCCTGGTTCCGCTGGCCGTTGCGGTCTGGAAACAGGCCGGTGTGCGCCTGCTCCTGTTTCCGGACCGGGTCGTGCTCGAAACGGGGCTGATCCGCAAGCGCGTGCTCGATCTGGCGGTGTCGGAGATCAAAACCATGGAAATCCGGCAGTCGGCCTGGCAGCGGCTGTGCCGCATCGGGGATCTGCGCCTGGCCACCTCGGGCCATGAACTGGTCGTGCGCGGCTTCCCGGACCCGCGCGGCATTGCCGAGCGCATTGCGCAGTGCCGGCGCCGCCTGGCCGGGGCGTGACGGGATGGGACTGGGGTCGAACGGGATGAGAGCGGCTATGCGCGCGACATCGCACTCGGCACGAGGGGCCGGACGCGGCCGCCCGGCCGACGCCCCGCGCCGCACCGCCGGGAGCCGGGCGCCCGGAACCATCGCGGTCTGGGTTAATGGCTCGCCGGAGACGCTGCCGGCTGGCTGCACGCTCGCGGCGCTGGTGCGGCGCCTCGGGATCGCGCGAGGCCGCGCCGCGACGGTTGTCAACGGCGAAATCGTCGTTCGATCCCGACGCCGCGCGCGCGCGCTGCGCGAGGGCGACCGGGTGGATGTGCTTACACTGGCCGGCGGCGGGTGATGCCCCGCGAACCGGATGGCGCGGGTCCGGCAGTCGCAGGAAACGCGTGGATGGAAAGCCTATGAACAAGGATGTCCTGCAGATTGGCGCGTACCGGTTCCACTCGCGCCTCATCATGGGTACCGGCAAGTTCTCCGATTCCCGCACCATGCTCCGGGCCGTTAGGGCCGCCGGCTCGCAGTTGGTCACTGTCGCCCTGAGGCGGTTCAACCGGGAACGGCCTGATGACGATTTGCTCGGGCCCCTGCGCTCGATCCCCGGGCTCACCTTGGTGCCGAATACCTCCGGGGCCGCCACGGCCCGCGAGGCGGTCCAGGCGGCCCGGATCGCCCGCGAACTGAGCGGAAGCCCGTTCGTCAAGGTCGAGATTCACCCCAATCCGCACCACCTTATGCCCGATCCGATCGAAACCCTCGAGGCATCCCGCATCCTGGCCGCCGAGGGGTTCGTCGTCATGCCCTATATGCCCGCGGATCCCGTCCTGGCCAAGCGCCTGGAAGATGTCGGCTGCGCCGCGGTCATGCCGCTCGGTTCCGGGATCGGTACCGGGCGCGGCCTGGCGACGGCCGAACTGGTCCGGCTGATCGTGCGCGACAGCCGCGTGCCCGTCATCGTGGATGCCGGGCTGCGGTCGCCGGCTGACGCCGCCGCCGCCATGGAAATGGGCTGCCACGCCGTCCTCGTCAACAGCGCGATCGCCGCCGCCGGCCAGCCGGTCCGCATGGCGGCCGCCTTCGCGCGCGCCGTGCAGGCCGGGTGGATGGCCCGCCAGGCGGGGCTGATGGCTCAGCGCGACGAGGCGGTGGCCACCAGCCCGCTGACGGCCTTTTTGGACAAGCCGGGTACCCCGCCGGCCGCGCCTCGCGGCCGGCGTCGTACGTGATCGCGCGGAGTGCTCCATGCGGATCGAACACCCTCGGCCGGCTCTCCGGCATCGGCTATGAAGTCGGGTCCTCATGATGCGCGCCATGCAGGCGCACGGCCGACGCGACGGCGGGGTGGGGCGGCCAGCCGGCGGGCGGCGGGCGCTGGGCCGACGCTGTCACCCGACGAACTCCGCCGCTATGCCCGCCAGATCAGCTTGCCGGAAATCGGCGCGGCGGGCCAGCGGTCCCTCGGGGAGAGCCGAGTCCTGCTGGTCGGCGTCGGCGGACTTGGCTCGGCCGCCGGCTATTACCTGGCGGCTGCCGGAGTCGGCGCCCTGGGATTGGCAGATGGAGACCGGCTCGAACTCGGCAATCTCCAGCGGCAGATTGCGCATACGGCGGCCGATCTGGGCCGCCTGAAGGTCGAATCGGCCGCGCGCGCCTTCGCGGCGCTTAACCCGGGCCTGCGTCTCGAGCTCTATCCCGCACGGCTCTCCGCGCGAACGGCCGGGGCGCTCGTGCGGCGCTACGACGTCGTCCTGGATGCCACCGATTCGCTGGCCTCAAAACGCATGCTCAACCGGGCCTGCCTTAGAGCCCGGGTCCCATTCGTCCATGCCGGGGTGTCCGGGTTCCAGGGCCAGGCCATGACCGTGCTGCCGGGCCGGTCGGCGTGCCTCGAATGCCTGCTGGACCGCGCGAGCCGCAGCCCCGCAACCCGGCCGCGCGGCCCCCTGGGCGTCGTGCCCGGTCTGCTCGGCGTCGTGCAGGCTGCAGAGGCGATCAAGTGCCTGCTCGGGCTCGGAGAACTTCTCGCGAATCGGCTCTTGGTCTACGACGCCCTGCGCCCGTCCTTCCGCATCGTCCCCGTCCGGCGCCGGCCCGATTGCCCCGCCTGCGGCCGGCCCGGCGCCCGTTGACGCCGCAACTGCGGATGAAAACCCGGCTCATCCACCTCCTTGTGCAAGGCCAGTTTCCACCGGCTATCCCACGTGCAGGCTTCCGCCGCTTGCCGGTCTGGTATCCGTTCCATGAACTGCAGAATCGTCACCCCCGTCATCCGGGCAAGTCGCCTTCCTGGAAACAGACCAGGCCCAGCAGGTGCTCGGCGCGGCGCGCCGGGTCGCCGGCGGCGCATTGCGACTGCAATTCGAGGCGGTAGGCGCGGACGCGGTCCGGACGGCTAGCTGGCCGAAGGCGCCGTTGGGCTCGAGCTGGAGGACCGACTCGAAGCAGGCGCGCCGCCCTGCGGCAGACCGCCGGATCGGCATAGGGCCGTCCCTCCAACCCCCTTGCGTAGGCCTGTCACGTCAATACTCCAAGAATCACGGACCGACCCCTTTCCTTTCTTTCAGTCAAGCCGCCCCCGCCGCCGGCCAACTCGGGGTAGGGCGGTTCGCGACAGAGCGCTTATTTCTTGACTTTTCCCATAGCTCGGGCCAGAATAACACCCAACAGGGGGCCGCGTATTCCCCATGCATGTTTTTCCTGCGACCGAGCGCACGGTCCATGGTGGGAGCGGGGTGCCCGACTCCCATTGCGGCAGCTCAATGACCGGCTGTCACCAAGGTTGTTCGAGCCCGAGCCGAGCCCGAGCCAAGGCCAACTCCAGTTGATGTTTTCGAGTTGATCATAACAATTTGTTATGATCAAGT
>CAZUYI010000245.1:0-4655 GCA_964624095.1 uncultured Verrucomicrobiota bacterium
GGGCTTGGCCCTCGAAGGTATTATCATGACCATGTTCGATGCGCGGACCCGCCTGGCCCAGCAGGTGGTTGACGAAGTCCGCGGGCATTTCGGGACGGCCGTCTACCAGACCTGTATCCCGCGGTCCGTCCGGCTGAGTGAAGCGCCCAGCTTCGGGCAGCCCATTATCCTCTATGACCCGCGCGGGCCCGGCGCCCGAGCCTACCGCGCTCTGGCCCGCGAATTTCTCAAGCGCCACGCGGCCCCGAGCCCGGATCCCGTACGGCCCGCCGCCGAGCCCGTTCCCGCTGCGCCGGAGTCCGGCCCGGCGGGTCCGAACTCGGATCCCGAGCCGGCCGGGAAGCCGGCGGATGGAAGTGCGGCGCCGGCCACGGCGGAACAAGCCGGGGCCGAAGGGGTGGTTGGGCCGGGCGGCGAGCCCGGCGGCTCAGCATAGGCCGGGCTCGGATGCCCGGCTCTGCCGCATGCGCCGCAGTGTGCCCGCCAGGCTGATCTTCTTGATCGGCGAGACCCGGTCCACGAAGAGCACGCCATTCAGGTGGTCAATTTCGTGCTGCAGCGCGCGGGCCAGCAGGCCCCGCGCGCTAAGCTCGCGCCGGTGTCCCTCGAGATCAAGATACGCAACCGTCACATCCGCCGCGCGTGTCACCGGCGCCCAGATCTCCGGCACGCTCAGGCAGCCTTCCGAATCCCGCGCCTGCCCGGATCGCGCCGTTACCGCCGGATTCACCAGGATCAACGGGAAGTCCACGCCGGCGTGCAGCCGGGAGCCGTCCACGGGATTGACGTCGAGGGAAGGCGGGATGTGAATCACGCAGAGGTTGAGCGTCTGCCCGACCTGCTGCGCCGCCAGGCCGACACCGCGCTTGTCGGCCATGATCCCCAGCATGGCGTCGGCCAGCGCCCGCACCCCGCTGTCAATCCGCGGGATGGGCGCGGCTTTCTCGCGCAGGACCGGATCCCCGTACGTGCGTAGCCGGTATTTCATCGCTCGGTCCCCTCTCCCCGAATCAGTATGCCATGCGCGGCGGCTGGATGCAAGGCCCGGCTGCATTGCGCTTGTCAGGCCGGGGCCTTTCCCCTAGAGTACCGCCATGGCTGACATTCTGGTGGTCATCCCGACGTATAACGAGGCGGAAAACATCCGCGCCATCGCGGCGGCTGTGCTGGCCGGCTGCCCCGCGGCGCACCTGCTGTTCGTGGATGACAACTCGCCCGACGGAACCGGACGCCTGGCCGATGAACTGGCGCAGGGCGATCCGCGCGTGCACGTGCTGCACCAGCCGGGCAAGGGCGGACTGGGCCGGGCCTACCTCGCCGGGTTCAAGTGGGCCCTTCGCGATTCCTACCGCTTCGTGTTCGAGATGGACGCCGACTTTTCGCATAACCCCGCGGAGTTGCCGCGATTCCTGCAGGCCGCCGCCCAGGCCGACCTCGTGCTGGGCTCCCGGTACGTCAACGGCATCCGCATCATCAACTGGCCGCTGAGCCGCCTCATTCTCAGCAAGGGCGCCAGCCTCTACGTGCGCCTGCTCACGGGATTACCGGTCACGGATCCCACGGGCGGATTCAAGTGCTTCCGCCGCGAGGTGCTCGAAGCCATTGACCTGAACCGTATTCGCTCCAACGGCTACTCTTTTCAGATCGAAATGACGCATACCGCCTGGAAACTCGGGTTCCGGATCGTTGAGGTTCCGATCGTGTTCGAGGACCGCCGCTCGGGCTTGTCCAAGATGAACTCGATCATCGTCCGGGAAGCCCTCTGGATGGTGCTGCGGCTCCGATTCCGCCCGCGCCAGAAAAAACACGCCGCCGCGCCCGGCTGACCGGCGCGGCGGTGCGAAGCCCCGTGTGCCGCATGAATACGTCGCAGCCCACCCCTGCCCGGCCGCCCCTGTCGCCGCGGGACCTGGTCCGCGCGCTGAGGCCCCGCCAGTGGACCAAGAATCTCGTCGTACTGGCCGCCTTCTTCTTCGCCCTCGGCGATACCCAGCAGCACCTCGATTTGCGCGCCTTCCCCCGGGCGCTGCTCGCCGCCGTCGTCTTTTCCGTGGTCTCCAGCGCGGTGTATGTCCTCAACGATATTTTCGATCGGGCGCTCGACCGTGCGCATCCGGTCAAGCGCCTGCGTCCGGTCGCCTCCGGCGCCTTGTCCGTGCCGGCCGCGAGCGTGCTGGCCGCCGCGTTGGCGGGGATCGGCATGGGCGGCGCCTGGCTGGTCGGGACCAGGTTCGCGCTGTGCGTTGTCGGCTACATCGCCCTCCAGGCGGTATATACCCTCCGGCTCAAGCACCTGCCGCTGCTGGATGTCTTTGTCATCGCCGCCGGGTTCGTGCTCCGGGCCGTCGCCGGCGGGTTTGCCGTCAACGTGACCATTTCGCCCTGGCTGCTCATCTGCACGTTCCTGATGGCGCTGTTCCTGGCCCTGTGCAAGCGGCGCCACGAAAAGCGGCTCATGGAAGAACACCAGATTGCCGGGTTCAGGCCCAGCCTGGAGTCCGGCGATGAGCGGCTCTTCGACCAGCTCATTGCCATCGTTGCCGGCGCGGTGATCATCGCCTATGCCGTCTATACCCAGTGGCCGGAAACGGTCGCCAAGTTCCAGACCACCCGCCTCAGCTATACCCTGCCGTTCGTCATTTTCGGCCTCTTCCGCTACCTCGATCTCGTGTACCGCCAGGCCAAGGGCGACCAGCCCGAGTATATCCTCCTCACCGATCTCCCCCTGATCCTCGACATCCTCTTCTTCGGCCTGGCGGTCTGGTGGATCGTCATCGTCGCCTGAGGTTTGGTTTGATCTTGCCTCCAAACCCGGTACTATGGCCGGTATGAGCGACGCCTTGACGCCCATGATGGCCCAGTACCGGCGGATCAAGGCCGGCCTGCCGCCCCAGACCCTCCTGTTCTTCCGGCTGGGCGATTTCTACGAAATGTTCTTCGAGGACGCCGTCGAGGCCGCGCGCCTGCTCGATATCGCCCTCACCAAGCGCCAGAAGGTGCCCATGTGCGGCGTGCCCTACCACGCCTATGAGCCCTACCTGGCCAAGCTGATCCGGGCGGGTAGGAAGGTGGCGATCTGCGATCAGGTCGAAGATCCCGCCGCCGCCAAGGGGCTCGTCCGGCGGGCCGTCACCGGCATCGTGTCGCCCGGGGCGGTCCTGACCGATCAGATGCTGGATCGGAACCGGCCCAACTACCTGGCCGGCCTGTGCGCGGCGGGCGGACGCTTCGGCCTCGCCGTGCTCGATCTCTCGACCGGCGAGTTCCTGGGCGAGGAGTTCGCCGATCTGCCGGCGCTCCGCGACAGCGTCCTCCGCGTCGCGCCCAGCGAGTGCGTGCTGCCCGCGGAGGCCGCCGGCAATGCCGACCACCCCCTGCGCCACGCCGCGCGCGGCAACCCGGCCCCCACGCTCAGCTCGGGCGACGACTGGACCTTCGAGTACGAGACGGCCCACGAGACGCTGCGGCGCCATTTCAAGGTGCAGTCGCTCGAATGCTTCGGCGCCGAAGGGCGCCCGGCGCTCATCGGCGCGGCCGGCGGCCTGCTCTATTATGTGGCCCAGACGCTCCGCCGCCCGCTGGACCATGTCCGCCGGCTCGGCATCCGCCACGCCGCCGATACCCTCGTCATGGACGACGCCACCCGCCATAACCTGGACCTCGTCGAGGCCCGCAGCCTGCCGGCGGTGTCCCCGGACGCGCGCCGCCAGGCGATCGGCGCGGCCGTCACGCTGCTCGGCGTGCTGGACAGCACGTGCACGCCCATGGGCGGGCGCCTGCTGCGCGACTGGATTGTGCGTCCGCTGGCGCGGCTCGAGGCGATTCGCGCCCGGCACGATGCCGTCGAAACCTTTACCCGCGAACGCGCCCTGCTGCGCGGCACGCGCGAGGCGCTGAGCGACGTGCGCGATATGGAACGCCTCATCGCCCGGCTCGGCGCAGGAGCCGGCCATGCCCGCGATATCCGGGCGCTGGCCCAGTCGTTGGCCGCGCTGCCGGCCCTGCGCGCCGGATTCGAGGGCCGGGTCGGACCGCCGCTCTCGGCGCTGGCCGGATCGCTCCAGCCGCTGCCCGACCTCGTCGCCCTCGTCGGACGGGCACTCGTTGACGACCCTCCCTTGAGTCTCAGGGACGGCGGGCTGTTCCGGCGCGGCTATCACGCCGAGCTCGATGCCCTGCGCGATGCCGCCGCGCAGGGGCGCTCCTGGCTGGCCGCCTACCAGGCGCGCGAACAGGAGCGCACGGGCATCAAGACGCTCAAGGTCCGGCACAACAAGGTGTTCGGCTACTACATCGAGGTTTCCAAGGGCCAGGCCGGGCGCGTGCCGGCGGACTATGTCCGGAAACAGACTCTGTACGAGACCAAGATCCTCGGGGCCCAGGACCGCGCCCACGCCCTGGAATACGAACTCTTCCTCGACTTGCGCGATGCGTGCGTCCGCGAGACACCCGCCATCCAGGCCTCGGCGCAGGCGGTGGCCCAGCTCGATGCGCTGGCGGCCCTTGCGGATCGCGCGCTCGCCCTTCGCTATGTGCGGCCCGACATGAGCGAAACGCCCGGCCTCCTCATCCGCGACGGGCGACACCCCGTGATCGAACAGATTCCGGGCGCCGACCGCTTCGTGCCCAACGATACCCTGCTGGATCCCCGTTCG
>CAZUYI010000246.1:0-1690 GCA_964624095.1 uncultured Verrucomicrobiota bacterium
ATGGCGATCTCGCGCTTCCGCTCGAAGACGGACCCCAGCATGGTGTTCAGGATGATGGTGCTGGCGATGAACAGGGGGATGATCAGGACCGCCAGGCCGCCGACCGACGTGCTGTAGCTGGACCCGATGTAGTAGACGCCCGGGGCCACCGCCGCGCGGCCTTCGTTCCCGGCGGGGGTGAACGGGACGCGGCTGCTGAGGTAGAAGCGGGCGCGGGTGGCCGTCAGCAGACGATCGGCCAGGGGCCAGACGGGGGCATCGTCGGGCATCTTGAGCGAAATGCTGAACGGCAGCGCGCCCATGCGGCGCGCGGTGTTCAGCGGCACGACCAGCATGGCGGCGGGATCGGCGAAATACAGCGAGCCCATGTCCTCGAGGTCCGCGGTACGAACGCCGCCCGCCTGGCTCGACGGCCGCTTGCGCGTCTGGAGCTGGTCGCCGCTTTCGGCGACCAGGCGCAGGATCGGGCTCAGCGGCAGCCCGTTCAGGTCGTTCAGCGCGCGGAAGCGGGCGTCGTCGAAGAGCCCGACCACCGTCAGGATGTGGCCGTGGAGGGTGACCGTCGCCCGGCCGAGGTCGTTGGGATGGATGGCCAGCAGGGCCGCGGCGGCGGAGGAGAGGAGCGCTTCGGGGGCGTCGTCGTCCGAAAAGGCGTGCCCGGCCACGATGGGCAGCGGGCCCAGAAAGCCCTGTTCCGCCGCCGGGATGCCCAGGAGCCCCTCGAGCTGGGTGCGGGTGCCGCCGGGCCCGTCGAGCGGGAAGGGCAGGCGCTCGTTGGCCACCAGCCAGCGGCGCACGACGACGTCGCCGTGGCCGTGGAACATCTGGCGGAGCGCCGCCAGGGTGCTTTCGTCCATGGGGTACCGGCCCGCCCAGTGATACATGAAGCCGGTGTAGGGGGCGGTCTTGCTCTTGGTGACGAGCGTCGGGTTGACCTTCTTGGAGACGCTGGTGAACGAGAGCATGGTGAAGGCCACCAGCACGATCGTGGCCGTGGTGAGCATCGTGCGGATGCGGCGCCGCTTCATGTTGTTGACACCGATCATCATCGCCTTCTGGGTGACCGTCGAGTAGCCGATGTCGCCGCCCAGGTAGCTGTGGAAGATCATCTGCATCGTGCCTTCGAAACGGCCCCGGAGGATGCTGATCACGAACAGGCCCAGGGCGCCCATGATGAAGGCGATGAAAATGGCCTCGGTGCCGTGGGCCATGCGGAAGGCCGGGTGGATCATACGGAAGACGAGGAAGGTCAGCACGAAGAGCACGGCAAAGGCCGCCATCTCCTGCTCGATCCGCACGAACTTGAAGAGCAGCTTCTCGAGAAACAGGCAGAACGGCAGCAGCAGCGCCATGTAGACCACGACGGCCTGGAGCATGTCGTCGCTGGTCTGCTTGGCCTGCTCGTAGGACTTGACGTGCGCGCCGAATCCCTCATACAGGGCGTTCACATACCCCAGGGGATCGTGCTTCTCCAGAGCCTCGTCCAGGCGCGCCAGGCAGGCGTCGCCGCGCCGGATGAATTCGTGGACCAGCTCGTTGACGATCACCTTGAGCTTGGCCGCGCGGGCGTGGTTCAGCACGGCCATGTCGCGGGTCATGCGGGCGATGAGGTCGGGTCCCAGGTCCGACGGCGACTCGAACCCGATGCCTTCGACCGCGTTCGAGCGGGCGTTGAGCGCCAGGCGTTTTT
>CAZUYI010000246.1:1700-4646 GCA_964624095.1 uncultured Verrucomicrobiota bacterium
TCGGAGGAGATGAGCTTGATGCGCTGGCCGGGCGGGAAGTAAAACGACGCCGGCGCGCCGGCCGTCGGCGCGGAGAGCTTGAGCGAGGTCAGGCCGCCGATGCCCGAGAAACCGTACTTGCGCGGGCTCGTGTTGCCGCGCGCGGTGAGCGGGAGCATGGCGTCCATGACAATCGGGAAATCGGCGATCAGCGTC
The DNA here is from genome assembly GCA_964624095.1 of uncultured Verrucomicrobiota bacterium. Classification (GTDB taxonomy): domain Bacteria; phylum Verrucomicrobiota; class Kiritimatiellia; order JAAZAB01; family JAAZAB01; genus CAZEVX01. The sequence goes on from CAZUYI010000246.1 coordinate 1,896, forward strand.
GGGTCCGCCGTCGCGAGGATGGGCAGCTCGCGGCAGGCGAACAACGCCAGGGTCCAGGACGTGTCGAAGGCGGCCGGCTGGACCTTGCGGTAGACGTCCCCGGCATCAATGGCGTGGTTCACACGCACGAAGTCGCGGTCCATCGTCAGGGCCGTCAGGGCGACGGGGCGGTTCATGGCCTGGATGCAGCTGTACATGAAGGCCGTGGCCCGGGCGTCGGTCAGGGCGAGGTCGGCCAGGATCACGTCGCCGTAGAAGCCGTCGTAGATCAACGGCTCGATGATGGACCCGGCCCAGCCGATCCGCATCGTGACCATCGAGTTGGGCACCGGGATGTCCGGCAGCACGGCGGCGGCCAGTTCGTCAAACTTGTAGGTCTTGATTTGCACCGTGGCAAACTGGTGCTTGAACCGGACCTCGGAGGGGCCGAGTTCCGAGGGCGCGGTCAGGCCGCGGTCGTTCAGAAGGGCGGTCAGCAGGGTCTCCGCGAACCGCAGACCGTTGGCCAGGGCGTCGGCCGGCATCTGGTCCACGGTGTCGCTGGGCAGGAAGGCGCGGCCGTAGCCGCCGAAGGGCGTGCGCAGGTGGAAGAGCGGGACCTGGCCGGCCACCTGGAAGAGTTGGACCAGCGTGTCCTGGACCTCGAGCGGGGCGGGGAACTGCATGAAGTAATAGGATTCGGTCAGGCCGCCCCGCATGGTGAGGGTGTCCGCCAGCAGGTTGGTGCGGGCGCTCGAGCTGACCGGCTCGAGCTGGGCGGCGAGCCGGGCCGTGTTGGCCCCCCACCGGGCGTTCCAGCGGCCGCCGCCGCCCGCGAACGCGACGGAGCCGGACTGCCAGTTCAAGTCGAGGTTCAGCAGGAAGGGAATCCTGTAGCGGCGCAGCAGGTCTCGGATCTGGTCGTTGTGCAGGGCCTGGTCAAGGTCGCGCTGGTTGAGGTCGATCAGCGTGCGATTCTCCTCGAGGATGGCGCGGACATAGCCCCGGAGCACGTCCAGTTCGGAGGGAGTCAGGCTGCTCAATACGGTTTTGAAGCCCACCTTGTTGAACAGGGCCAGCACGTTCACGTGTTCCGCCTGCCTCGCGTGCAGGGCCTTGAGCCGCGTGTCGAGCTCGGCGGCGGGAAGCCCGGCTTGGTAGAGCGACAGGGCTTCGTTCTTGCACCGGTTCACGTCGCGCTTGGCCATGGTGACCAGCGGCTGCTTGATGCTCACGTTCTTGCCGGCGGCGCTGTCCACCATCGAGCGCCACTCGATCAGGCGCTGCTCATCCTCGGGGCGGACGCGGTCCAGGTCGAGCTGGCCGTAGTGCCGCACAAAGAGCTCGGCGCGCTGCCGCTCGGCGATCAGGCCGTCGTGGACCATGGTGACGTGGCGGGCGAACAGATGCCAGGCCAGCATGCGGTAGCCGCGGTAATACTGGGTGCGGCCGTTCACCGCCACCAGCAGCACCGAGCGCGCCGGCGGGGCGCGGCGGTACTGCTCCAGCAGCCGGGTAAGCAGGAACAGGTTGGCCCCGGCCTGGGCGCCGGGCGCCAGGCCCGGCGCCACGCTGTTGCTGTCCAGGGGCGCGGTCAGGATGGCCACCTCGTCCTTCAGGTCGGGATCGGATCCGGGGATCAGCACCCAGGGATTGCGGAGGGTGCGGTTTTCCCAGCGCGAGGGTTCGGCCTCGATGCGCACGGTCAACGGCGCCTTGCGTGCGGCCTCCTTCAGGCGGGCACCGGCGTCGGCCTCGACCAGGAACCGGGGCACGGCGGTCTCGGAACTGTAGACCTTGCCGAGCGCATCATAGGTGGTGTACTCCGCCGGCGCGATGAACACGAACCCCTTGAGCCCGAACCGGAGCAGGTGGAGCCAGTCGTGCCCGCACTCGAAATCGAGCAGGGCCAGGGCGCCGGACAAGGGCTGCCCGGCGACGGCCTCGAGGTCGGCGGGCGTGGCGCGGCCGAGGTACACCAGCGGCGCGGAAAAGTCGCGCTCATCGAAGTTGCCCGGCCGCATCAGGGTCGGGTGCAACGGATGGATCGGGACCGGGACGCCGCCCGGAGGCGTAAGGCGCGTCGCGCCGGGCAGAAAGGCCGGCGCCGTGAATTCCATCTGGCCGTGGGTCAGGCCCGATTCCGCGAACAGCCGGGCGAGGGTGTCCTCCATCGCCAGGTTCCCCGGCGAGCCCGGCGTACGGGAGCCGGCTCCCTCGAGGAATGCGCCCAGCTCGCGCTTCAGCGCCTGGGCCTCCTCGGGCGTCGCCCAGGGCGCGGGGGCGTCCGGGCGCGCGGGCGCCGCGGCCAGCAGGGCGGCGGCCAGCAGGAGCGCCCGCCGGCGCCGCACGGGGCCGGCGGCCGGAGTCCCGTCCGGGCCGGCGAGCGGAGCGCGTTCGAAGAGTCCGGCGTTCATACGTGCTGCCCGTCAATGCCGCCGAGTTGGATCGTCAGATTGCGCCGCTCCTCGATGCGCTCGATCCGGCCGTCGCGGATCCACAGGATGCGGTCGGATACGTCCAGCATCTTCATGTCGTGCGTCGCCGCAATGACCGTGATCCCTTCCGTCTCCTTCAGGTGCACGAGCAGTTCGATCATTTCCTTCCCGGTGTTGACATCGAGATTGGCCGTGGGCTCGTCGGCCAGGATGATGACCGGGTCGTTCGCAATGGCTCGCGCCACCGCCACCCGTTGCTGCTGGCCGCCGGAGAGTTCGTCCGGCCGGTGAAAAATGCGGTCGCCCAATCCCACCTTTTTCAAGATCCCGGCGC
>CAZUYI010000247.1:0-4639 GCA_964624095.1 uncultured Verrucomicrobiota bacterium
CGCCGCGGGACTATTCCACGCTGGATCCCGTGTCCGGCGCGGTGGACCAGTTGAAAGCGGACCTCCAGAACGCGCCCCGGTAAGCGGGGCCCCATCCAGTCACAGGAGACGCCATGACACACCATACGCGTTGGCTCAAGGCGGCGGCATGGGTTGCGGTGAGCGCGTGGATGACGGCCCAGGCTGCCCTGGGCGCCATCCTCAACGTGACCCAGCGGAACCAGGAACGCGACCAGTGGTGCTGGTGCGCGAGCTCCCAGATGGTGCTGCTGTACTACGGCAAGAGCTATTCCCAGACGGCCATTGCCAACTGGGCCGTCGGCGGGCGCAATGTGCCGAATTTCCTTTACGGCTCCGACTCCACCCGCAAGGGCGTGGACCTGATCCTTCGCGCGGCCGGGAACATATCCAGCACCGGCCTGGCCTATGCCCTGGCACTCTCGACGCTCAACGCCGAGATGAACGCCAAGCGGCCGGTGGTCATACGGTGGGGTTGGTCCAACGGCAGCGGCCACATCGTGGTGGCGCACGGGGTGTCCGGGACCACGGTGTACCTGCGCGACCCGTGGCCCGCGAACGGGCCGACGGTCAACTCCTACAACTGGGTTCGCAGCGGGAGCGGCCACACCTGGACGCACACCTTGAAGCTGAACACCAGCCCGGGGAACCCCTATTACGCCAAGTACCTGGAGTACATGCGCCTGGCGAACTACTACGCCGCCCGCTACCGCTCCACGGGCGCCGTCTCGGACGTGGCCAACTACAATTACAACCTGGCCTATGCCGCGGGCTATTACTACCTGAGCCTCGGCCAGACCGCCAAGGCCTACCAATACTACTACTATTACCTCAGTTATTACTACAAGGCGTACGGGGACTATTATGCCTACGCCTACCGGGTGACCCGGCGGAATGTCTACGCCGGGCATGCCTATAAATACTACGCCTACTATTACTATTACGGCTACCTGGCCCTCAACAACCCGTCGGCCGCGCGCTATTATTACAACCTCTACATGCGCTATGCGCAGTGGTATTACACGCACTGAGCGGCGGGCCGCGCGGCGATCCGCCCGATGAAAGCGCTGATCCAGCGCGTGCAGCGGGCGCGGGTGACCGTGGACGGCGCGGCGACGGGCGAGATCGGGCGCGGCTACGTCGTGCTCCTGGGCGTCCAGAAGGCCGACAACCCGGACGAGGCCCGCTACCTGGCCGAGAAGACCGCCGCGCTGCGCATTTTTCCGGACGAGCAGGACCGGATGAACCGGTCCGTGCTCGAGGCGGGCGGGTCGGTCCTGGCCATTTCCCAGTTCACGCTGCACGCCGACACACGCAAGGGCAACCGGCCCAGCTTCATGCTGGCGGCGCCCGCCGAGCAAGCCCGGGGCCTGTACGAGGAGTACGTGGCCGCGCTGCGTCGCGCGCTCGGCGAGGACCGCGTCGCCACCGGTCAGTTCCAGGCCCGCATGCAAGTCGAGCTGGTCAACGACGGGCCCGTGACCATCGAACTCCGCAGCCGGAACGAAGCGGGCTGATCCCGGCCTGCCGGCGGGGCGTTGGGGCCGCCGGCGAGTCCGGCCGACGAACCCGGCCTGAATCCGCCGTGCGCCGGCTCAGCCTTTTTCGGGGCCCGTGGTGCCCCAGAACCGCTGCTGGAGCCGGTCCCGCTCGAGGGTCATGAAGCCCAGGGTTTCCGTGTAGTTGAAGACCGCCCGGTGCAGCGTGGCGGCGAACTCGGACACGCGCGGCGAGTCCGAGCGCAATCCCTCGACCTGCATGAACCGGCGCAGCAGCCCCTCCGCGTCCCGGGGATGCACGAGCTGGTACATGCGCGTGAAATCGCGCACGGGCTTGAGGCTCGCGCTGAGCCGGTGCCCGGACGGCTTCCTGGCCTGGTCGAACACCCGCTCGACATACTCGCCCGGATCCGCAAACTGGCATTCGGGCGTGTCGAGAAACGCCGTCTCGGCGCCTGTCTCCGTCCGAAGCGTTTGGGCGCAGGCGGTCAGCAGGTCCCGGGCGACGGCGTCCGTGTCGGCGGTCAGCGGCCCGACGAACGGGCGCAGGCGGCCGGGCCGGGTGAAGCCGTAGCCCTCGACGGCGCCGTCGTCGCCGCGGGCCACGAAACAGCGACCGGCGCCGTCCGCCGCCAGGCAACGCAGGATCGTATCGCGCTCCAGAAACGCCGCGGCATCGTAGCGGACCACCTCGTCGAGATCGGCGTCGGTCATGACCCGCACCCGCCGGCGATTCCAGGGCCGGCCTTCGAACTCGGCCAACTCGAAGATCGAGCGCCAGATACGGTAGGCAGGGACATAGCCCACTGCGCCGTACACCGTGCTGCCCATCGGCGTGGCGTCGAGTCCGTTGATGGTGTTGCCGCGCTCGAGGGCGTACTTCACGCAGACCTGCATCATGGCGTTGGCGATACCCTGCCGGCGCGCCTCGGGGTGTACGAGGATCATGCCGATCCAGGTGTGGCGCCGGCCGATCGGCAGGACCGAGGCCGTGGCCAGCGGGATCGCGGCGTCGCCGGCGTCCAGCGTCGCCACGAAGGAGCCCCGCCGGTCGAATCCGATCAGCCGCCGGATATCTCGGTCGGTCTGGTTCCAGCCCGCGCGCATGGACAGGAGGTGCATGCTGTCGCCGTGCCGGCCGATCGGGGCAAGGCGGAACCCGCCGGCATTGACGACCTTCCCGTCGGCCGGCAGGTCCACCCGCAGGGCGGCCGGCACCATCACGCGCACGGTCCGGCCGCTCCGGGCGAGCAGTTCGACGTCGCGGGTTTCGGCAAACGGCTCGCCGCGCGGGTTATGGAGCCGGAAGCAGCCGTACAGCGCGTCCACGGCCGGCTCGTGTCCGAGGGCGATCGCGTCGAGCCGTTGCGGGTCCGCGGTCTTGATGAGTCTGCGCATGAGGGCCTTTCAACGGAGCGTGCCCGCGCCCGCCGCGGGCGTCAAGGCGCGCGGCGTCCGGGCAAGACGCCCGTGTCGGTCATGCGGATGGCCTTGACCGGGCAGACGTCCACGCAGGTCGAGCAGGCCAGGCACCGGGCGCGGTCCACGCGGCTCTTGCGGTCCACGATCGTAATGGCGTTGCAGTGCCCGATGGCGGCGCAGGCCCCGCAGCCCGTGCAGCGCCCGGCCTCCACCTCCGCGTAGCCGCCGTGCAGCGTGAGCTTGTCGGCCGACGTGATCCGCGGGACCGCCCGGTCCCGGGCCGCGCGAACCGTGGCATGGCCGTGCCGGTCGAGGTACTCGCCGAGCGCCTTGAGCCAGCGCGGCAGGAACTCGAATCCCCGCAGCATGGTTTCCGTGCAGACGCCGACCAGGTCGGCGCCGCAGAGTATCATCTGGACGGCATCGCGCCAGGCCGCCACGCCGCCCGTCCCCTCGACGGCCGGGCCGGGCCCGGCCGCGCGCCGGATTTCATAGACATCGCGGAGCGCCAGCGGCTTGATCCAGGGGCCGGAGAAGCAGGCCAGGGTCGGCTCGTCCTGGAGCCGGTACGGGCCCTGGTCGGGTTGCTCGACGTCGAAGTCCGCAATGGCCAGGCGGTTGGCCACCGAGCACACGCAATCGGCGCCCTGCTCGAAGCAGGCCTTGGCCACGGCGGCGATCCGGCCGCCTTCGGGCGTGATTTTGACGAAGACCGGGATGCTCACCGCCTGCCGCACGGCCGCGAGGATCAGGCTGACGGCCGCGGCATTCTGGCCCATGCTGGCGCCGGTCTGCTCGGTGCGCGCGCTTTCGGTGAGCGCCACGTTAAACGACATGTTCGGGCAGCACATGTTGAGTTCGATCGCGTGGGCGCCGGCATCCTGCGCCTGGCGGGCCATGTCGCACCAGCCGGTCAGCCCCGGCTTGTCGCCGATGTAGGTGATGTTGGCAAAGAGCGCCAGCCGGCGGGTCGCCGAGCGCCCGGCCCGGATGAGCGCGAGGCATTCCACGAAGGTCAGGCGCTTTTCGGCCGTAAAGGCATGGTAGCCTTCCTTCCGGAACCAGCGGTAGCGGGGCGGGAGGCTGATATAGGGCTCCGGATCGAACGCCAGCTTCAGGCTGGCGCCGGCCCAGCCGGAGGACTCGGCCAGCACGAGCTGGTCCGCGCATTTGACCGTCGGGCCGGAGGCCACGATGAACGGGTTGCGGAGCGCCAGCCGGCCGGCCGTGACGGCCAGGCGGGGATCCTCGGCAGGCGTTGGGGCGGCAGCAGGTCTCATGGCAGTGTCCTTTGTTGAAAGGAAAAGACAGCCTACCGGGATGGCCGGTCCAAGGCAACGAAAAAAGCGATGATCGCGCAGTCTTGACTCACAGTCGCGTGACACTTGACGGGTCGCCTTCAAAAGCCCACACTGGAGCCATGGATCAAGGCGGGCGGCGGCGGGCAACCGCGCGCCGCCCGGAGTCGGTTCTGGCGCGGCCGCGGAGGGCGTTCCATGCATTGGACCTTGAAACGCAAAATCGTCGCGCTGGCCGTCCTGTCGGCCGCGCTGCCGGTCGTGGTCATGACCGTCCTCATCCTGGCCCAGAAGACGGAGCTGATGCGGGACGTGACCGTCGAGATGAACGCCATCGTCCGCAATGACATTGGCGAGCTCGCCCGGCTCTTCTACCAGATGTGCGAGATGTCGAACCGAGGC
>CAZUYI010000248.1:0-4636 GCA_964624095.1 uncultured Verrucomicrobiota bacterium
ATGGAATGCCTCTGGGCGCGGGTCAGTGCGGGCGATTTTCCAAAACTGCTGAAGGCGAGCCGGGGCGTCGCCGTGCTTCCCCTGGGGTCCCTCGAAACGCACGGGCCGCACCTGCCGGTGGGCTCCGACTCGCTGGCCGTGGAAGAGGCCATGCGCCGGCTGGCCACGCGCGAGACGGTGGCCATCCTGCCGACGCTCTATTACAGCGTGATCAGCGGCGCGCCGGCCGGCACCGGCGGCATCCACATCCAGCAGGACGCGATCTTCACGCTGCTGGAAAACATCTGCGACGAGGCCGCCCGCAACGGGTTCTCCAAGATCTGCCTGGCCAACGGGCACGGCTGTTATCTCGGCTCGATTTTCCCCGCCCGCATGCTCGAAAAAAACAAGCCCTACACGATCTACAACATCCCCGCCTACGCCGGCCGGTTCAAGGAGATGGCCCAGCTCGACCAGGCCGCCCAGTACGGCCATGCCTGCTCGGTGGAGACCAGCATGGTGATGGCTTCCGGCGACGGCCTCGTGCATCTCGAGAAGATGAAACAGACGGCGTTCCCCGTCCGGACCCTGCCCGACATCGGCGTGGCCTCCGTGCCGGTGCGCTGGGCGATGCAGTACCCGGACCTGTGCGTCGGCGCGCCGCACACGGCCTCGAAGGCCAAGGGGGAGCGCTACATGACGATGTAGGTGGACGAACTGGTCGCCACGCTCCGGAAGATCAAGCGGGACCAGACGGTGCCGGCGGCCTACCAGGCCGTCATCCGCCGGCACCGCGTCCTGCCCGGCGCCGGCCGCCCGTCCACGCGGTAACGCGCCATGACACGATTCCTCTGTATTCTGGCCTGCTGCCTCGGCGGCCGGGCGTTCGCCGGCATTGTCCTGGACGAGGCGCGGGACGCCATCCGCATCACCGATTACCCGCCGGAGTGCCCGTGCACCCTGGCGCGCCTGGCGGCCGTGGACCGGGCCTTCGGCTGGAACCGGGTGAGCCATGACGCGGCGCAGGACGCCTACACGGTGCGCGGCACGCTGATCGTCGGCGCCAACGACGAGTGGAATGCCGCCGCGCCGCATGGCACGGAAACGGTCCTGCGCATCGGGTCGGCGGACCACCCGCGCGAAACCCTGATCATGCGCGGCGACCTGTTCGTCGCGCCCTATTGGATCGCCGGCGAGAATCCCGCCGAGTACTGGAGCGCGGCCCGCAAACGCACCCTGCTGCGGATCGGCGACCCGCACGACCCGGGCACCCGGGCCTCCCTGAAGTTTGCCTGCGGCGCCGGGGCGTGCTACACGCTCTACTGCGGGCGGCTGCCCTGGAACCCGGCGCCGCAATTCGGCGGCGGCGTGGAGGTCTACCACGGCGAGATCTCGGCGCTGGACCCGGACGCGGGCCTGATCGGCGACGCCGCCCGCGGCGACCTGCACCTGTACGGCAGCGTCGTGCTGGACCACGCGCGGCTCGCCGACGTGAAAGGCCGCCTGGCCGGCCTGTCGGGCGGCGGCTCGAAGGAGTACCGGCTGAACCACACGCGCTTCGAGCGCATCGGGGCCGCGCTGGTGAACGGCATCCAGAAGGCCTCCGGCTGCACATTTGCCCACTGCGGCACCGCGGTGCTGGACCAGGGCGGCCTGCGCGCCGAGCTGAGCGGATGCCTGTTCCAGTCCAACGCCTGCAACTGGTCGCTGAGGTACACCGGCAAGCTCTCGCTCGTGGATTGCGCGTGGGAGCCCCCTTCCCGGCACGACGAGTATCGCGTGTGGACGAACCGGCAGGGCCAGGTGACCGTCCCCGCCCTGACGGTGTCCCGGCACATCGTGGCGGAGGTGACGGATGCCGCCGGGCGGCCGGTCCCCGGCGCCGCCATGACCTGGCGCGCGGAGCAGGACGCGGAGGCCGACCGGCAGGCCCGGCCGATCGTGACCGGGGCCGACGGCCTCACGCCCGGTCCCGACCACGCGGAGCAGGCGCTCCTCCTGAAGGCCAGCCTGACCCGCGCGACCGACATCCCAAACCAGCCGGACACGATCTCCTATTCCTATACCCTGACGGCCGAAAAAGACGGCGCCCGGTCAACCCTCACGGGCGTCACCCCGGACGTCTCCTGGATGCGGGTCCGGCTGATCCTCGATTAATTCGACATGGAGCGACCCATGTCCATACCGCCGCGCACTCGCCTGCCGGTCCCATGCGCGCCTGTATCCGAACGATCCCCAGTTCCAGAAAGCCCGTTGCCCCTGCGCCTCGACCCCCACGCTGCAGGCGCTGGCGGCCAACTGGGTCCGCGGCGCGGCGAGCCAGGGCGCCCGGGAAGTGTCCTTGTGGCTGACCGAATTTTACCCGTGCGGCCGCGATTTGAGCAGTACGTTGACAACATCGCCATCCGTTGCTAAAAGATCTGTGGAAAACGTGACCGGCACACGCTGCCGGGCAGCGGCTGAAGACCCTACAAGGAATCCGCAATGAAGCATTGGACGAAGCCGGCGACCGCGGCAGGAATCGTGTGTTGCGCCATGCTCGGATGGCCGGGAACGGCCGACGAGCCGGCCATCCGGGCCTTGAAGCTGGACCGGGCCCCGGTCCTGGACGGGCGGCTGGACGAGCCATTCTGGAAGGACGCGCAGGCGTACGGGGATTTCTTCCTGAAGTCCGCGGACGGGTCGCGCACGGACGCCACGCGGTTCCAGGTGGCGTTCGACGACACCTGGCTCTACGTCGGCCTGCGCTGCGACAACGACGAACTGCACCGGTTCCTGCCCAAGTTCGCCAGCCACGACGACCCGGTGGTTCAGGACGACAGTGTGGAAGTGTTCCTCGACCCGGCGGGCGACGGGGCCACCTACGTCCATTACATGCTCTGCCACAACAATATCCGCGCCGAGCAGATCGTGCGGCGTGGGGTCAAGCAGCGGGTCTGGAACGTCCCGTGGCTGTCCGCCACGAGCCGGGACGCGGGCGGCTGGAGCGCGGAGCTGGCGGTTCCGCTGTTCGTGCTGATGTCGTACGGCGACCTGGAACGCATGACGTGCAACGTCGTGCGCAACCGGCGCCGGATTCAGGCGGTGGACGGGCAGGGCGAAATTCTGTCGGAACGCCTCGAGTCGAGCACCTGGCGGCCGGTGGTGAAATCGTTTCACGAGCCGGACCGGTTCGCGCCCCTGGCGGGCGTCCGGCCGGACCACCCGGCGATCCCGCTGCTGGCCTCGTTGGAAGACGCCCGGGTGTGTCCCTACGAGGTCGGCGAGGGCGCCATGACCTACGGGATGGAGGTGACGGTGCTGAACGCGTCCGGCCGCACGGGCGAGGTGGAGGCGGTGGTGCACGACGCCCCGCTGAACGGTCCGCCCTCGGAAACGCGCGAGCGGGTGGCCGTGGCGGGGCCGGCGCCGGTGCGCCGGGTCATCCGGGTGCCGGTCGCTTCCATGGCGGACCGGACCATCACCGTGGTGTTGCGGGACCCGGCCTCCGGCCACGAGCTGGGTCGCCGCGTGGTGTCCAATCCCGACACGCTGCGGCTCATGACCGTGTACGCGGACCGCAACTACTATACCGACGAGACCCAGGCCCTGCTCGTGGCGTCGGCCGGTCTGCCGCCGGACGCGCTCAAGGGTCTGCGCGTGCGGGTGCGCGCGCCGGGCCTGGCCGACGTCGAGGCCGAGGCGGCGGAGGAGACGCGGATTCCGCTGCCGATCGGGGCGTGGCCACTCGGGACGCATACGGTCGGCGTGGCGCTCTGCCGGGCGGACGGGCGCGCTGTGTTCGAGCAGCCGCTGCCCATCGTGAAGCGCGCCCCCAAGCCGGGCCGCGAATGGAAAATTGACCGCGTCAACCGGGTCATGCTGCGCAACGGCGAGCCGTTTTTCGGGGTGAGCATGACCATGGTGATGCCCGGCCATGACCGGGACCATATCACCCGCCGCATGGCCGAGTTCGGCTTCAATGCCTACTTTATGTGGATCAACTGGGACGACCCGAACCGCGGGTTCGGCGGATTCACCACGGAGGATGTGGCGGCCCACGCCAGGTTGGCGGCTGCGCACGGCCTGTATTTCGTGGCGCGCCCGGAAGCGGCGTACGGCGGCCGCAAGGGCGACTATGGCGGGGCCTTTGCCGACCCGTATTTCAACCTCCTCTCGCCGGCCGACGCGGAGCAGCAGAGGCGGTACCTGCCGGCCATTTCGATGCTGCGACTCAAGGGCGTGCTGTACGGCAGGGCGCGCGGCTTGAGCGACACGCAAAAGACCGCGCTGGCCTTCGGGCATTACCAATATCATCTCGGCTCCATGCTGGAGAGCGTCGCGGCCGTCAAGGACGCCGACAATCTCTTCGGCTATCTCCAGTTCGACGAACCTTGCGTCTGGCAAGTCCCGGCCGTGGCCGATTTCTACCGGCAGATAGACGACCTGGACGGGTACCATCCGCAATTTCTTCTCTATTCCGGCGCGCCGCCGAAAGGAGCGGAAGAGCAGGCGACGTACGACGTGCTGGGCCAGGACCCCTATTGGCAGCCCAGCGGCGCAGGGAATCGCGGCTGGCCGCGCTACGTGGCCGCGGCCACCGCCTCCCTGTACCGCCGGGCCGCCGCGCGCCGCGCCCCCGTCTGGATCACGATGGCCGCCGAGATCTTCTACGGCT
>CAZUYI010000249.1:0-4633 GCA_964624095.1 uncultured Verrucomicrobiota bacterium
GGAGGAGACACAGTCCATGCAAAACTCGCTTGAAGCGGTTCGCCGTCAATTCCGCACGTTCCCGAAAGACTACAGCATGGCGCCGTACTGGTACTGGAACGACGACATGCGCGAGGAGGAAATCGTCCGCCAGCTGGACGAGATGAAACGCCAGCATGTCCTGGAACCCGCCCTCATGCCGGGCGCGGGCCTGCTCGTGCCGTACCTGTCGCCGGAGTATTTCGAGGCGTACCGCTTCGCGCTCAAAGAAGTGCGGCGGCGCGGGATGCACCTGTGGATTTACGACGACTACAACTGGCCCAGCGGGATGGCCGGCGGGCGCGTCCTCGAGGAGTACCCCGAGTACTGCCACACGGGCTGCCGTCTCTACCAGTACCCGGTGACCCGCCGGGACTCCCGCCAGGTGCGCATCGAAGTGCCAGCCGGCCGGCTGATCTGGGCGCAGGCCGAGCGCCGCTCGGACGGCAAGCGCGTCGAGCTCCTGGACCGGTGCGACGAGTTCGCGCTGCGCTGGACTGCCGGCCCGGGCGAGTGGGACATCGTCCTCTGCGTGATCCACCCGGTCCAGCGGACCCAGGAATCCGTGACGGGCAGCCGCTGGGCCTCCAACCTGCCCGGCTACGTGGACGTCATGAACCGCGAGGCCATGGCCAAGTACATCGAGCTGGTCCACGAAGGGCATTACCGGGCGGCTCCCGAATACTTCGGAACCACTGTCCGGGGATTCCTCACCGACGAAGCCAGTGTCTGGTTCGACTCGGTCATCAAGGGCGGCCGCCAGACGCTGTCCGCCTCCCACCACGCACCGTTCGGCACGCGCACGCACGCCCCGGGCAATCCGATCCTCGACGGGTTTGTCCGGTCCGTGCCCTGGAGCCGCGGCTTCCAGCATATCTTCCGGGAGCGGGTCGGCTACGATCTCCGGCCGCACCTGCCGACGCTGCTCCGGCCGGACCCGGCGCACCGGGCCTTCTTCAACGACTATTTCAAGCTCGTGTCCGACCTCTACGCGGAGAGCTACGCCGAGCAGATCGGGGCCTGGTGCGGGCGCCACAAGGTGGCCTTCAGCGGGCATTGGGACGAAGGCCCGAGCAACGGCGATTATTACCGCAAGGTCGCCCCCATGCAGGTGCCGGGCATTGACCTGCTGGGCAGCCTGGTGGCGACTCACAACCTCATGCCTCTGCCCCGCATGGTGGCCACGATCGCCAAGATGAAGGGGCGCCCGCGGGTACTGGCCGAAACCTACGGCGTCACGCCCTGGACCTTCGAGTTGTCCAACAAAATCCAGTCGGCGGATTTCCTGACCGTCCTGGGCGTCAACCTCCACGCCCCGATTGATGCCGCCTCCAGCTTCCGCAGCTTCCGCAAGCATACCTCCAACCCGCCGGGCTTCTACCACGCGTCCAACTGGCGCTACCAGCGCTGCCTGTCCGACCATATCGCCCGGCTGTGCTGCGTCACGGCCACCGGCCGCTCGACGGCGTCGGTCGCCCTGGTCTACGGGTCGAGCCAGGCGGTGTCCGACACGCTCGCCGGTCCGGTGGCGAACGGCCTGCTCGAGAAGCACCTGCGGAGCGTATTCACCGCCTACCTCGACGCCCAGATCGAGGCCGACGTGATTCCCGAGACCGGCCTGCGGGAAGGCCGCTGGGCCGGCGGCCGCCTCGCGTACCCCGGTGCGGTGTACCGGACGCTGGCGCTGCCGCACCTGCATATCCTGGAAGCCGATACGGTCCGGCGCCTGGCCGGCTTCGTGCGGACCGGCGGCACGCTGCTCGTCCACGGGTCGCTGCCCCGCATGGACCCGCGGGGCCGGGACCTGAGCCCGCTCTGGCGGACAGCCCTCGCGGCGTCCGTACTGGCCGAGGGCGACGAGGTGTGCCGGCTCGATATCGGCACGGGGCGGGTATGGCTCATCCCACCCGACGCGATCGAGCGGCAGGTCACGGTCTCCACCGCGTACTGCACGGATCAGCGGTTCAACCTGTTCGATGGGACCGATTCGCTGTTTGTGATCAGCCCGCCGTATCCCCTCTGGCTGGCGCTCGATCTCGGGGCGCCGCATACGCTGGCGGGCTTCTCCCTGACCCTCGAGGCCATTAAGCAGGACATGACCTATGCGTACGACCTGCAGGTGTCGGACGACGGGCGCGCGTGGAGGACCATCGGCTCCTATCGCCGCCGCGGCCTCGTCCACCAGGCGTCGCTCCCCGGCGTGAAGGCGCGGCATGTCCGGCTCGCCATGCGCGGAGCCGACGACGCGCGCCGCAAGTTCGGCCTCTCGGACCTGACCCTGCGCGTGCGAGACGCGCAGGGCGTCGAGCGGCGCTGGATGCCCGACCGCCCGCGCCCCGCCGGCCTGGCCGCCCTGCTGCCCGCCGAGCGGCCTCCGGTTGAATTCCACCAGGACGGCAGCCTCGCCGGCGACCTGGTCGGCGCCACCCGTGCGTGCGGCGGGGCCTTGATCATGGCCGTGGTGAACCGGGCCGATGTGCGGCGCCGGCTCGAGGCGCGCGTCCGACCCGGCTATGCCCTGGAGGCCTGGGACCTGGATACCGGCAAGGCCGCGGACGTGCCGCTTTCCGCCGGGTGCCGGGTGCCGGTGGACTTCGAGCCGTACGAGGCCCGGGTGCTGGTTCTGTACCCGAAGAAGGCAGCCGCCCGGAGGCCGGCCGCGGCCCTGGCCCGAGATTGGTCGGTGCTGGCGGAGTCGGCCGGCCCGTGGCCGTTCCGGATGGAGCGGGCGAACGTTCTGCCGCTCACGCTCGGGAACCTGCGCATGGCCGATCCCATGCGGCCCGGGGCATGGCTCCCCTCCAAGGGCGGCCGCATTCCGGAAGCCCTGCGGTTCGTCAGCGTGCTGCACTTTTCTTGCGATCTCGAGTTCGAGGCGGTCACCGGCCGGGAGGAGCTGCTGGTCGAAGAAGGCATTTTCGCGGCGCTCAAGGTCAATGGGATTCCGCTGGAGGACTCCGCGTTCCGGCGCAACCGGTACCTCGACGCGTTCGGGCTCGGCGCCCCGATCGGACGCCGGCTCAAGCGCGGCAGGAACACGATCGCCGGCATGTACTTCCCCGAGATGTACGAGCGCCTGACGCAGGGCCCCATGTTCCATTACCCGGTCCTGCAGCCGACCCTCGACGCCTTCGTGCTCGGCCCGTTTGCCGTCACACAGGCGCGTGCCGTGAAGCCCGCCGGCCGGTTGACTGCCCGGCCTTGGCAGGAGCAGGGCTATCCCTATTACAGCGGCACAGGCGTGTACACGGTGCGGTTCGACCAGCTGGCCCGCGCCGGCGAGACCTGGCTCGAGGCGGACGTGCGCGGCGGCGTGATGGACGTGCGCGCCGGGACGGAGCCCGTCGGCGTGCGTATCGCGGCGCCCTACCGGGTGGATGTCTCGCGCTTCGTCCGCCGCGGCCGGACGGCCTTCGAGATCCGCGTGACTAATACGACCGGCACCCTCATGCGGGCGCAGGGCGTGGGCTATTACGGCGGCTCGACGAACGTCTATGCCTCCGGCCTGGCCGGGGCGCGCCTGGTGCAGCCGTGCGGCGGAGCGGCGGGCGCCACGCAGCCGGGACGGCCTGTCCACGATGCGTGAACACAGGATCATCCTAAACCGGGAGGGGCAATGGATACGCGCACTGTAAGGCGGGCGGCTGGGATCGCGGTGGCGATGGCGGGCATGGCGGGAGCATGGGCTGACGAGCCGACATCGCCCGAGCCCGGCGGAGCCTCCAATGCGCCGCCCGCCGTGTTGTTCATCGGCAACAGCTTGACGGGATCGGGCGTGCCGGACCTGCTCGCGAAGCTCATGGAGGCTTCCACGCCGCCGCTCGCCATCAGCGGCCGCTATTGCCTGCGCGGCGCCCATGCCTTGACCCACCACTGGCAGCGGCCGCCCCAACCGGCGAAAGGGGGGAGCCTGCTGTCCTGGATCCGGTATCCCGACCTGCCCCAACCTGTTCTCGCGCCGCGTGCGCGGGCCGAATGGGGCGGACGCCGGCTGGAGGTGGCCGTGGTGCAGCCGTACGGCGAGCCGCTCGACGAGGAAGGATTCCAGTTCTGGATCGGGTTATACCATCGGGCCCTGGCCAAGCGCGGCATCAAGACGATCCTCTACGTCCCACACGTGCACCGCTGGGATGGGGCGATGTGCAACTTCATGTTCCCGTTCAAGGACGACGCCGAAGGCGCCCGCTGGCTCGAGACGGTCAACGCCGCCTGCCTGCGCGCGGCCGTCGAATATGACCTGGAGGTGGCGCCGGCCTACCTGGCCTGCTACCGATCCCTGAAGGCGCGGCCCGACATGGAACTGCATCGCGCGGGCACGCCGGATAAAATCCATGCGGGCCCCCGGGCGTACTACCTGGAAGCATGCACGGTCTATGGGATTCTCTTCAACCGCAGCCCGGAAGGCCTGCCCGTGCGCGTGGCCCCCGGGGCGAAACCCGACGCCGCTCTGGACGAGCACGTCCATGTGCAGGACGCCACCCTCGCGGACGAGGAAGCGCGGTTCCTTCAGAAAACCGCCTGGGACTCGATCCTCGAGTTCCGCCGGCTCCTGGCCGAGCACAAGGCTGCCGCGGCGGCCGGAACCCTGCCGGCCCTGACGCCGCGGCCGCGGGTG
>CAZUYI010000250.1:0-4633 GCA_964624095.1 uncultured Verrucomicrobiota bacterium
CTTTCCGTCATGCCCTCGAAAATCACCTCCCCGACCACCGCCCCGATCGCCAGGCAGGGATGGGTGCGCCGGCTGCGGATGATCCCGTCGAACTCGCGCCGCAGGAAATCCGCTTCCACGGGATCGAGTTCCCGGCGCGATTTCGCCGCCGACCACCGGCGCGTCAGGATGCCAAACGGCATCTCCTGGCAGACCAGGTACCCGACCTCGTCCGCCGCCTCGAGGAACTCCTCGGTGAAGACTTCGTGGCAACTCTTGGTGTAGTTGAATCCGTACGTCTTGGCTGCCGCCAGCCGGGCGCGGTAAAAGGCCTGGTCGGCCGGTGGGCAGATGGTTTCCGGGTACACCTGGTCGTCGCAGCCGCCCCGCAAGTAAATCGGCGTCCCGTTCAGCAGGATGCGGTCGCCGTCCCGCCGGATCTCCCGCACGCCGAACCGGACCTCGGCCCAATCCGCGCCTGACGCGCCGCCGCCGAGTCGAACCCGCGCCGTGTAGAGCGCCGGCGTATCCGGGCTCCAGAGCGCCGCGCCCGGCAGGACGAGTCCGGCGCGCAGCACGCCGTCCGCCTCGGACGCCGCCGCCTGTTCCATGCCCCAGCGGACGGTGCCGGCCGCGTCCCGCACCTCGAGCGTCAGGCGCGCCGCGGGATCCGGCGGCCGCGCGCAGAGGACTTCCACCACCACCGCCGGCGGATCAATCGCCACCGTGCGCACAAAGAGTTCGCGGATATGTGCCGGCTCGGCAGCCTCCAGCCAGGCGCTTCGGTACAGGCCGGCGACCGCCTGGCGGAAGTCAAAACCACCCTCCAGGCCCGGCCCCTCGGCGGGATGGGCCAGCCGCAGGGCCAGCAGGTTCTCGGCGCCGGGCCGGATGGCGGGCGCCAGGTCGCAGCGCAGCGGCGTCCGCGAGCTGCGCGTGCTCCCCAGCGCCACGCCGTTGAGCCAGAGATCGGCCGCCGGCATCACGCCGCCCAGGTGCAGCCAGATCCCGCGTCCGCTCCACTCCTGCGGGATCATCACGCGGCGCCGGATCCACGCCGGAGCGATCCCGGGCCAGCGCATCTCGGTGCCCTTTTTCCTGCGGAGCGCGGCGTAGTCGGACTCGGTCATGCGCGCCGAGGCGTATGCCCGCTGCTGCGCGCAGCCGGGCACGGCGGCGCGCTCGGTAAAATCGCCCCGCTCCGCCCACCCCTCGCGCAGGCCGGCATCGTCCGGATCGTAGCGGAACTCCCACTCGCCGTCGAGTGGCACGCGCTCGCGGCCCGTGCGCAGGTCCATTGCCGACTGGAATCCGTAGTCTGTGTGCTGGCTCATGGCGTGTCTCCTTGATTCAGGTCGCCGATCGTGTCGAGCATGGCGTCCGCCGGGAGCAGGGTCCGGCAGAACAGCCGCCCTCGATCCCGGTCCGCCCGGAATGCCCGGCCCGCGACGCGCGGCTCGTTCGCCCGGCACGGGAAGACTATTCGTGGCATGGGTGTGCTCCTCGGCTTGGGACCGAGTGCCTCGCGGTCGGTCAGGAGGCGGCTTCTCTAAACTCCATGGTGCCGTATCCCTTCGGATCGTGCCAGTTCCGCGGCATGTAACGCCACGTGCTCCACGGGACCCGGTTCTGCCGGAACAGCCGGCAGACGTTGAACCCCCATGCCTGGCCCGGCGCCGGCTCCACCTCCAGCGCGGCCATCGGCAAAGCGGCTTCCGCCGTCCAGCCGTCGGAGGTCACCCGCACGGCGACGTCCCAGTCGGGCGCGAAGGCAGAGTCGTGGTCACGCTGGTCGAACTTCACGCCCGCCGGGTTGAACGCCATCTGAAAGTGCCGGCTGCGGGCCCGGTCGGGTTGCAGCAGAAAGACCACGCAGTCGTCCTGGAACACGCCGCTCTGACCCGTCGCGTCTTGCTTCAATTGGTCCGGGCGCCGGTCCCGGCAGATGAAGGCCAGGTACAGGCACCCGGCATCCCAGGCGGCTCGCACCTCCGTGCCCACGAGCGCCGGACGCCCGTCCTTGTCCGCGAAGCCGCCCTGCGGCGCGATCCCCTGCCACAGCGGATCGGACAAGTCCCCGTCAATGGCCGGCGGGACCGCGGCGCACGGCGCCGCCAGCGTCCTGGGCCCCAGGTCGGGCGGCGGAGGGTCCAGCTCCGTGATGAACTGCAGGGCCTCGGCCTGCCGTTCGAGGAAATACGAGCCCCAGATGAAATCCCAGCCGGTGAGGAACTGCCACACCTCGGCCGGGCGCCCGGCCGCCAGGGCCGACTCCGCCTGCTTCAACAGCGCATCGAGGGTGCGCTCCTGGTCGGGCAGCAGCACGGACCGGATCCGGCGGTCCGCCATGCTCGCGACGGCCTTGTGAAGCATGGCCTCCATGTGCTTCACGTACAGGGGGAACATCGCGCCGGCGCCTTCCGTCTTCCAGCCTTTCATGGACGCGCCGCCCGGCGCCTCGAACGACGCCCCGTGGTACGCCGGGATCGTGACCTTCACGGGCGCCGCCAGGACGGCGCCCGTGATCCGGTTTGTCACGCGCCCGGCGCCCTCGAGTTCGAGCGTCGCGGTCACCGGCCAGGGCGCCGGGTTCAGCGCGTAGAACAACAGCGCGCCGTCCTGGCGCCGGGTCCGCACGATGAGTTCGGCATCCGGACCCTCGAGCGGCTCGAACTTGGCCTTGGGCAGCGAGCGCAGAAACTGGGCGAACTCGCGCAGCGGCTGCTCGTGGCCGATCTTGAGGTTGGCGTCCGTGAACCCGTAGGCCATGCTGTCGGGGTCGATGGCCGCCATGACGCGTACATAGGGTGCCAGGGCGTAATTGCCCTGCG
The DNA here is from genome assembly GCA_964624095.1 of uncultured Verrucomicrobiota bacterium. Taxonomy (GTDB): domain Bacteria; phylum Verrucomicrobiota; class Kiritimatiellia; order JAAZAB01; family JAAZAB01; genus CAZEVX01. The sequence continues at coordinate 2,811 of CAZUYI010000250.1, forward strand.
CCTTGGCTTCCAGCGTGTACTGGAACGGCACCTGCCAATGGGGCCGCTTGGGCAGGACGGCCTGCTGAATACGCTCCAGTTCCAGCCAGCCGTAGTCCACCATGGCCATGCGCTCAATCGCGCCGTCCCCGATCTTCAGATGGGCTGGCGTCAGGTTCGCCTGCAACGTGCGCAGATAGCGCTCGTACAGGTTTTTATGCCGCGTGTGCGCGTACGTAAACCCGTAGCGCCCGCTGCCCTGCAGCCAGGGCATGGTGTACAGGCCTTCATGCCCGTGGAATTTCGGGAAATCCCACCCGAACTCGCGCATGGCTCGCTCCGCGCTCACCCCGCTCTCCGCCATGTAATCGAAGAAATGGCTCGGCGAGCCTATGCCTGTCACGACGTCCACGTCCGGCTTGATCTCGCGGAGCCGATCCCGGAACTCAATGTAGAAATCCAGCATGTTTTGTGCCCGCCACTCGATCCAGCGCTCCCGCAGCGGCTCCGCCGTCAGCAGCCGGTGCCGCCTCGCGAAGCGGTCAAGCGAGGTGGCGCCCACGTCGAGTGTGACGCCGGTGGCCTGCTCGAACCGGCGCACGGTCGGATCGCTGTAATCGAACCGCAGGGGATCGAGCGGGCGGACTTCGTCCTCGGCGCTGAAGGTATTGGGCAGCATGAGCGGGTCCTCGAAGGCGAGCACGAAATTCACGCCGCGGAAGTTTGGCAGCTTCTGGAACTTGCGCACGGCCTCGGCGGCAATCGCCAGCATGGACGCGCGGACCCGAGGATGGTTGAAATTGTAGCCCGTCTCCCAATGCCGCACTTCCTGGCCGTAGCGGTTGATCAGCCGCATCGAGTCGGTCAAGTCCGGCCGGGCCCCGTCGCGATCCATATCCAGCAACGCCGGGTCACTGCAATAGTGAATACTGGAAAAGAAATCGACGCCGTTGTCCCGGAACACGCGGGCGGCGATGTCGGTGACGTTGAAGACCAGGCGGCCGTCGCCGGTAACGGAAAACGGACCGGCCTCTTCGCGTTGCCCGCTGTAGGTATAAAACGAGAGGAAGATGAGGTTTTGCCCGGCCCAGCGCTGGTACTCGGTGTAGTGCAGGCAGGCGTCCAGCCACTCGTCCAGGGCTTCCAGACGCACGGCGATCGGGCAGTTGCTCCGGGCATTGGCCGGCCATTGGGGTCCGAGACTCAGGATCATCTCCGTGCCCCACTTCGGGGCGGCCGAACTGCGGAAGGTCTTGGCAAACCCGCAGCCGGCGCCCGAGTGTTCCATGAGGATGCCGAACCGGCGCTCGGAGCCGCGGGTCTTGAGTTCCGGCAGCGACCCCTTGACATGGCGGAGGGTCAGCGCGGATGCGGCCGCCGCATAGCCCGGCAGCAGGTTTATCAGGTTGATGGACGTAAAGCCCGGATCGGGCCGATACAGCCAGGACAGGGTCTGCATCCGACCGGTGTTCAGGTGCCATATGCCGTTCCAGACCGCCGGCCCCGCCTTGCTGTGGTCGCCGCTCCCGTAATGCTCGGACGCGAGGCAGACCCCGAAGAAGCGCGGCTGGTCGTCCGGGTACTCCAGCTCCATCAGGTAGAAATCGCCCGGATGCTTGAATTCGTAGTTGTGGGTGATCAGCGAGCTGGAAGAAGGTGTCCGCGTCTCGCGATAGGTCAGGCCGTTGCGTGTGACGATGATGGGCTCCGTGCACAGGTTGGTTTCACTCATTTCCATCCAGGGGAACCGGAGATCATCCGGCTTCGTGTAGTCAATGACCGCCTCCGGCTCGAGATCGAGGCCGTCCTCAAAGGTCTTGCCCTCGGTCGAGCCCATGGGAATC
>CAZUYI010000251.1:0-4559 GCA_964624095.1 uncultured Verrucomicrobiota bacterium
TATCGCAGGCATACCGGACGGCGTTGGTCATCGCCTCGGCCTCGATTGTCGGGGGTGGATCGGCCTGGGCGTGGCGGACGAAGAACCGCCGCTGGTGCGCGTTCCGCAGCGGATAGCCCCTGGCGTTCTGTTCCACGATCCTCACGGAAAAATCGCCCGCGGGCACCGAGTTCCAGACATCCGCCAGCGACCACGCAGGCGCCTGCGACGTGCACGCGGCCACCACCGGCCCGGAGACCCGGGCCGTGAAACGATAGCTTGACGCACCTTGGACTTTCTTGAAGTTGAACGCCGGTGCATAGATGAACGCCTTCGCCCCGCCATTCCAAAAGGGCGTTTTACCGGGAACGCCCGGGCGGATGGGCTGCTGCGATTCTTCCAGCGCCCGGGCATTCACGCTCGGCCAATCAATTGCCGGCCGGCCGGGCTCCGGCCCCTGCGCCGCCGCCCCCGCCGCCCATGCTGCCATTCCGCAAGCCATACCTGCTCTCCCTAACGAATGGATAGTCCTGTTCCACGCCATGAGACAGATGGACTGCATGCCGTATTCCTTCTCTAATCCGTGTGGGCGGCGCAAGATGCATCTTCCGGTTTCAAGACAACCACGCGTACGTCGAACGGCGGCACCGCCAGGTCGCCGGCCAGCCGCACCCCGACGCAGCCCCGCTCGTGCCGGCAGGCGGATGCGGGAATCGCTTCCACGCGGCCCGCGTCGGACACATAGGCGAGCGACCAGGCCCCGGCGGCCGGCGGCGCCAGCCAGAGGTCGCATTCCTCGGCCGGATCGTGCGAGGCATTGAGCACGCTCACGACCCGCCGGCCCGTCGCCTCCTCTTCCAGCACGATGGGAAACACGTCCGCCGCGCCGTCCAGGAAGGCCGGCAGGGGCTTTCCGCTCAGCCACTCGAGCACGTTCCGGAGCTGCTCCTTGAGGCGAAGCGTCGGCAAATAATAGCGGTCCTCGAGATCATAGGGCAGCACGGCCGCGCGCCGGCCGCCTTGCTCGGTGAGCACGATGCCGGGCGCCGTGACCGTTCCGTCCGCGGCGGTGAAGCTGGACAGGACCGCGGCCGGCTCCGTTGCCGGCACGAGCTTGCCGACCTGCTTCGCCCGGGCCTGGAATTCGCGTCCGGCGTAGCGCCCGTTCAAGGAGTGATCGGTGAACTGCTCGAAGCGGAACTCCGGGCCTTCGAGCATCCGCTCGAAGGCCACTCCGATCAGCCGCGACAGGCCCAGTGCGCCGATGGCCCGGGCGGCTTCGAGTGTGACCAGCACGTTGTGGTCGCGGACATAGCCTTCGACGCGGCCGGCGTCTATCAGCGTGCTGTCGCGCGTCAGGACGAGGGGATCGGCTTCCTCGAAGGTGATCGGCACGCCCAGCCGCCACAGGAACGGCGCCACGCCATGCCCGGACGCGCCATACGGGTAGGGTTCCGCGCTCCGCATGTTCTGGGATTTCACCAGTCCCATGTCTTCGCGCCGCACGATACCGATTCCCCGCACCCGGGCCGAGTCCGGCACGACGCCCGCGATCGCCTGGTGGACCTTGCCGTACCGGAGCAGCGCTGCGGCCGCGGGGTGCGTTTCATCCACAACCTCCTCGGGCGTGAATACCCACAGGCTCTGCCGCTTGAGCCCGCAGGCCAGGCCCGCCTTGACCTGGTAATCCAGGCAGATCCGCGAGGCCTTGACAAACGGGCCATGCGGGTAGGCATCCACTTCGGCGTACAGGTCCACGCCATCGCCCAGGCGTTGCCGGTAGAACAACGTGTCGTTGGCCAACCCGTAGAGAAATACGAGCCGGTCATAATCCTGGTAAAAGCCCATTCCGGGCCGCGCGAGCGGGCGCCGGCCGCCGGCGAAGGCCTCCACGAGTTCGCGGGCATCGCGCCCGCCGAACGCGGCGATCTCGGCGCTCGTGAGCATGAGACCCAGCCGCGCGTCCGGGTTGGTGCGGTGCAGCGCCTGCTCCATGAGCCGGGCCAGTTCCAGCAGGGTCGTCCGCTTGAAGTCCAGCCAGTCCGCCTTGACCGCGTTGGGGGCCGGGTCCTCGCAGGCCAGGACCAGCGCGTCCCGCGCCAGGGTCCGGCCGGTGCGCCGGTTGAACGCCGCGAGGTGCAGCGGGCAGAAACAGGCCGAGCCCCGCGTGACATACTCGTACCGGAAATCGTCATCCACGAAAATCCTGGGCGCGCCCGTCTCGCCCAGCCGCTCGAAGAAATACCGCATATAGTCCCGGTATGCCTCGTCGAGCGGGCAGGGAGCGAACCGGTCCTCCTGCCCGCCCAGGCTCACCATCCCCTGCCGGAAGCCGATGGGATCCCGCTCGTGGCCGGCCGGCATGAGCACCCGGAGCACGTTAAGGCTCGCCTCGATGCTGTGCGCCTTGCATGCCGCCACGGCTTCGCGCGTGTGCCGGATTCGCCCGCCGATCTGATCCTTCGGCAGCCAGACAGGCTCCCGCGGCACATCGCAGGGCACCAGCATCACCTCGTCCGCGCCGATCCGCTTGCAGAACCGGATCAAGCCGAGCAGGCGCGTGTCATCGCGGTAGGTTCCAAAGATGACTCTCGGCACAATGCTTAGGTTCATTGTCGGGTTTCCCGCTCATCCGGCGCCGGTCGTTCAGGGCAGGACGCGCTCGGTCAACATGCCTCGGAATCCGGACAGCGCGCGCACGAACCCCTCGGCGTAGCGGCAGCCAGCCTGCATGCCGCGGAATTCCGACGTGATCCGGATGGTATCGAAGAACCGGTCGAGATCGCCGCCGAGCTGCGAATAGTTGTCCGCCATCCATTGCTTCTGGCTTTCCATGCAGCCGAGCATCTTCATCTTGATCTCGAAGGTGTCCGTGATGTCCACGTAATCGGTGGGCACAAAGCCCATCGAGAGGGCCGGCTCGAAATACCAGATGGAGGGGACCCGGTGATAGGGCTTGGCATCGGTCTTCAGGTGGGCGATCGGGATCATGACCGCGATATCGCGCACGATCTTGCTGGTCAGCTCATGGTCGGGATTGTAGTCCACCGGGCTGTGCGTAAAGATCACGTCCGCCCGGCAATGCCGGACCAGGTTGATGAACGCCAGGCGGGCGTCCCGGCTCTCGAAGAACATCTCGTCATCATAGTCCAGGCAGAGGTATTCCGCGCCGATCAGGGCGGCGCTGGCGGCCGCTTCCCGCTTGCGGATCGCGGCGATCTCCTCCATCGTGTGGTGCGCGGAGCCGATATTGCCGCTGGTGGACGTCGCAATGAACACCTTGTCGCCCCGCGCGGCGCACCGGGCCAGCGTGCCCGCGCACATGACTTCGACATCGTCCGGATGCGCGCCAATCGCCACTATGTTCATCGGACGGCCTCCCCACTGGTGAAATCCTGAATCGCTGCACCCTGTATGCAATCTACCGCCGGGAGAGTCAATGCGAAATACCGCCCCGCTGGCGCCGGCAGGGCTGTGTCCCGCCTCGCGAGACGCAGTTGACAGGGCGCGAGCCTGGTCGTGAGGCCGACCCGGTCGGCCTCGGGTCGGGAAACCCAACCACAAAGGCCCACAACACACGTTGACCGTGTACTCCGCGTGTGGTAACTTACTGGTAAGCATCCGGAATACGCCATGCGCACGGATCCGACGAGCAAGGTCCCGTTATCGAGGCAGGTCGAGCGGTGGATCACAGGACGCATTGCGGACGGCGAGTTGCGGATCGGCGAAAAGATCCCGTCCGAGCAGGAGTTGGCGGCGCAGTTGAAGGTATCGCGGCCGACGGTGAAGCGGGCGGTGTCGCGGCTCGTGGCAGCCGGGATCGTGGAGTGCCAGCCCTGCATCGGGTCGTTCGTGAAGAAGCTGCCGCCGGCCGGCGCGCGGGTTCGGCACGTGGCCTGCCTGGTTCCGTCGCTTGCGGACGCCTTTTTCGGCGCGCTGGCCCGGGACCTTGAGCCGGTGTTACGGGAGAGCGGGTACTCGATGTTGCTGGCCCTGACGGACGGCCGTCCGGCGCTCGCCCGCGAGCAGGCGGAGGTGTTGTGCCGGCAGGAGAGCGTGAAGGGCATCCTGGCGGAGACGGCCGGCGCGGCGGAGTTGGCGCGCCGCTTCAAAAAAACGCCCTGCCCGCTCGTGGCGCTCGGGATTGGCGCGGGGCCCGCGGCGATGGACCGGGTGCGCACGGACCTCGAGCAGGCCTGCCGGGACCTCGTGGCGTACCTGGCGTGGCTGGGGCACCGGCGCGTGGCGGTGATCGGCAACGCCGCGGCCGACCACGCGGCGACGGCACCGCTGGTTGCGGCGCTGAGCGAGGCGGGCATCGCGCCGGACCCGGCCTGGGTCATCGAGAGCCACTGGCCGGCCGACGGCGCCGGCCCCGACGCCTGGCGGCGGCTGTGGGGCGGGCGCGCGCGTCCGACGGCCGTCGTGGCGACCGGCGACGCGGCGGCCGTCGGCCTCATGCAGGCGGCGCGCGAGTCGGGCGTGGACGTGCCCGGCCAGCTATCCGTGGCGGGGATGGGCAACCTGCCGTTCGGCGCGCTGCAGCCCGTGCCCCTGACCACGGTATCCTTCGAGCCGCT
>CAZUYI010000252.1:0-4545 GCA_964624095.1 uncultured Verrucomicrobiota bacterium
CCGGAAGGGCGAGCTGGCCGCCGCGCTGCTGGCGGTGAGCGCCGACCGGTTCTGGATGCTGAAGACCGAGTACCTGGAAAAGGGGGCCAAGTACGTGACCGATACCGAGCGGAGTGAGCAGACGACCCTGGACCGGCGGACGGCCAAGGCGCTGTTCGCGCGGCCGGCGCCGGCGGTGGACGGCGACCCGGGCGACGCCGCCTGGCAGGCGACGCCGGTGTACGAGGGGTTCATTTCCGCCGACGAGATGCCGGCCATGGCGCGGACCTCGTTCCAGGTGGTGCACGACGGCGCCGCGCTCTACCTGCTGCTGCGCTGCGCGGACAACCAGCCGGACAAGATCAAGCGGGATGCCAAAGACGAAATGGCCGTGTTCAAGGACGACTGCGCGGCGCTGTTCATCCGGCCGGACCCGGCGGAGCCGGTCTATTACCAGATGGGATTCAGCGCGAGCGGTGCGACATTCGACCAGAAGGTGCGCAGCGGCTCGAAGGACACCGCCTCGTTCGCGCCGCCGTGGGAGGTAAAGACCGCGGTGACGGCGGACGGCTGGCTGGCGGAAGTGAAGCTGCCGGCGTCGTCGCTGGACGCGCGGATCGAGCCGGGGTCCGCGTGGGGGTTCAACGTGCACCGGGCGTGCCGGGGCGGGATCGTGCCGCCCTGCTCGTGGTCCTATTCGCCCGGCGGCTGGCACGAGATCGAACGGCTCGGCTCGATCGAGTTCGCCGCGCCGGGTGAGACGCCATGAGTGGCTAAGGAGCACAGTCCCATGCGATCCGAAACGACCGTCCCCGCCTGGTTGACCGGCAACACCGGAATCATCGAGACCGTGCCTCGGCCGTGGACGCCGGTAACGGCGCAACAGGATACGCTGTCCTGCTGGGGCCGGGCGTATGCGTTCGATGGCGGGCCGTTTCCCGCCCGGATCGTCAGCCGCACGGAAAACCTGCTGGCCCGCCCCATGGCCCTGCGCGCCGATATCCGCGGGCAGGCCGTGTCCTGGACAGCCTGCGCGGTCAAGCCCGTCGAGCGCCAGAAATGCGGCCGCTTCGTGAAACGCATCGCGGTCGCCCGCGCGGCCGATGTGCTCCTGACCAGCGAGGCCACGTTGTTCTACGACGGCGCGATGCGCCTGGATGTCCGGCTGGACCCGCTCAAGCCGCTGACCGTTGACGCACTGACCCTGTCCATGCCCGTTCGGCGCGGCCAGGCGTCCTTGATCCTGGCCATACTGGGGGCGTCGCCGGACACGACGCCCCGCGCCTTTTCCCCGGATGCGATCCCCGAATCAGGCCTCGCCGGGCCCTTCTCACCCGTGGTCTGGCTGGGTACGGAGGAGCGCGGGTTGACCTGGTTTTGCGAGTCGGACGAGGGCTGGGACCCCGGCGAGGGGGCTCTGGCGCTGAACGCGGACCGGCGGACGGTCACGGTGTCCCTGCGGATCGTCCGCGCGGCCCGCGCCCTGGATGCGCCGTTCCGTTTCAGCTTCGGACTGCTGGCCAACCCGTGGCGGCCGGCGGAGAAAGGCTGTGAACGGTTCCGCAACTACCACTACCACTCGATGTTCAACCTTTCCGAGGAGGACTTGCGGGCGTTGTACGGCAAGGGGTACCGGACCGTGATTTTCCACGCGTACCTGCTGGTCAGCCCGGAAGCGGAGTACGGGAAACAGCTCGCCGCACTGGTCCGGCGCTGTCACCGGGTCGGCCTGAAGCTCCTCATCTATTTCGGCAGCGAGATGTCCACCGGCCAGCCGGAATGGCCGGCGTGGGGCCGGCGCTGGATTCTCCGGGAACCGGTGCGCGGGTACTCGTTCCGCGGACATATCGTGACGCACGTGTGCTCCTGTTCCGAGTGGCCGGAATTCATCCTGCACGGCGTCGCCTGGCTCATGCGCACGTACGACGTGGACGGCGTCTACCTGGACGGCTGGTCGGAATGGGGCGATCGCTGCGTCAACTCGCTGCACGGCTGCGGGCGCACACTGGCCGACGGCTCCCGTCATGCCACGCTGCATATCTGGAAATGCCGGGAACTCATGGAGCGGGTCTATGCCACCGTCAAATCCATCAAGCCGCGCGGCCGGATCAGCATCCATGCCAGCCCCGGCTTGGGGATCGGCGCCCATTTCAGTACGGATTGCTTCGCCGGCGAGGGCTACCATGGCAATTTTCGCAAGGTCGAGCCGGCCCACGTGCGCGCCGTGCACATGGGCCTGGAGCAATGGGGCGTGTTTTCCGAGCTGATCGCCAGCGCCGACTATGCCTACGGCCAAGCCATCGGGCTCCTGCATGGCGTCCTGCCGCGCGCCGGCGCCTATGAGCTCAGTCATGCCGTCGTCGTGGAGGAGCCGGCCTGCGTCTGGAAAGTCCAGGATGCATTCGGGGTGACGACCGCCCGGTGGCATCCGTACTGGCGCACCGGCGCCTGGGTCCGGGCGGAGCCCGACTCCGTGAAGGTCAGTCTCTGGAGCCATCCCGGCCGCGGCGCCCTGCTGGTGCTGTCCAATCTCAGCCTGGGCACGGAGACGGCCGATGCCGTCATCACGATCACGCCGGCCAAGCTCGGCTTCAAGGGCCGGCTCGAAACGCTGGACATGCTCCCGTGCGCGCACGCCGCCGCGTGGCAGGGCGGTCGCCTGAGGGCGTCCGTGCCCGCCGGCCAGTGCCGGCTGATCGTTGTCGCGCCGCCGGCCTCCACGCTGTGGCCGCGCCTGCGCCGCGCCCGCGAGTGGGTGGCGGAGCGGATGCGGCAGCAGGCCGCGCATACCCGGCTGGACCCGTGGCTCCTGGCCGGCCCGTTCGGCGCCGACACCCCGCCCGCGGGCGCGGGCGACGTGCCGCCCGGGTTCCGCGGCCTCGAGACCGCCTATCCGCCGGAATCCCTGCCGGTCAATACTCGGGCGTCGTTCGACGTCGCCGGCGGGAAGCCGGGCGCCTGGCTCCGGGCGGTCGCCAAAAACGGCGCCTTGGCCATGCGTCCGGAGGTGGTCCGCGAGTCATGGGACGTGGTGTATGCCTATACCCGGATCCTGTTTCCCACGCTGGTGCCGTCGGTCCCGGACAACCCGGTCGAGCTGCATCTGGCCGCCCACAACGCGTTCAAAGTCTGGGTGAACGGGCAGGAGGTCTACGCGTATGGCGGCGCGGGCGCGCCCCGCTACGGGCAGAAGCGTCTCACCGGGAACGCGCACGCGATCCGGGCGATCCTGCATCCGGGCTGGAACCCGGTGCTGATCAAGTTGGTCATCCGCGCCGGCAACGGCAAGGACTCGACGGCGATGACGTTCTCGATCACGGGGCCTGGCGGCGAAACGATCCCGCCGCTCCTGCTCAAGGCCGAGGATGGATCGGCGCATGAGGAACACCGATCGGGTATTCAGGACGTGGCACGAAACACCAGGAGGAGAAACCCATGCAACGGAATGCGGTAGCCGTCGCCGTCGTAACCGCCGGTTTGTTCATCGGGCTGTGCGCCCCGGGCGCGGAGGTCAAGGCCGGACCCGAGGCCAAGCCGGGCGCCGGCATCCAGGCGACCAACAGCCCCTGGACCTCTGCCCGGTTCTTCAGCCGGTCCGGCGTGTTCAGCGTGCCGGCGCACGAAGTGTCGCTCGGACCCGATGGGGGCAGCGGCCCCTGGGACATGACGCGGAACCGGGGCAACTTCACGCTGTTTGACGCCGTCTCGAACGTCGAGGTCACCGCGGAGGGCGCGCTGGCCTTCACGCTGACCGGGAAGAAGGGGACGGTCGGGTGGGGCGACTGCGGGGGCACGCAACCCAAGGAAAAGCGCGTCGCCCTGTGGCCGAACGACTTTACCCTGCGCCTGGATGTCCGCCAGAGCGCCGACCACCCCACCTCCCTGGCGGTGCGGTTCTGGCCGTCCGGCGGGCGGGACCGCGCCGACCGTCAGACGCTGTCCGGAACCGAGTGGCAAACGCTGAGCATCCCGGTATCCGTGGCGATGCCCTTGCGGCACGGGTTCCAGTTTGACATCGAGGGGGCATCGGGCGCTCGCATCGAGTTCAAAAACCTTTGCATCGTGCGCTCCGAAAACCAGGGCACTTTCCGCAAGGAAATCACCCTGCCGCCCGGCGCGGTCTGGCGCGCGGTGGCCGAGGTAGGCGGCCAGACGCGCCTGTACGTCAACGGCAGGGAAGTCCCGTCGCCGACCGACATGCGGCCGTTCGGCGGCTATGGCAGCAGCGAATCGGTGTTTCTAACCGATTATTTTGAGCCCGGCCAAGTGAACTGCGTGGGCGTGTCCGGCCGCCGTGTCGGCAGTCCCCAGGCGGAGCCCTACATCTGCATGCAGGGCAGCGTGATCATGCAGTCGGGCGAGCGGATTCCGCTCGATACGGATGCCACCTGGAAGTTTAGCCGCGAGGCGCCCGCGGGCTGGGATCGGCCTGGATTCGACGATGCCGCCTGGCGCCCGGTGGCGAAAGACCGCCGGGAATGGGCGAAAGGGGATGCGTTCCTGGACTCCGCCGTCCGGCTTCTGGTGTACAAGCAGAACCGGGATATGCCGGTCGAGGACGGCTAC
>CAZUYI010000253.1:0-3348 GCA_964624095.1 uncultured Verrucomicrobiota bacterium
AGCCGTCGGCACGAGCGTCGGACGATCCCCTCTCCGAAGACGCGTTTAACGAGGTGACCATCCAGTGGATTGACTGGCTGACCAAGCACGGGTTCAACTACGTCATGCACGGCGCCTACTCCCTGGCCATGGGCAGCAGTTCGGGCCAGTGGGGCATGACGATTCTCGCCCCGGAGATGCGCAAGCGCGGCCTGAAGTTCGACGCCAACCATCACAGCTTCAGCGGATGGCTCTCGGCCGGACGCCATTTCGCCGACCACCCGGACTGGTTCCCCATGGTGGACGGCAAGCGCGTCAAACGGACCGAGCAATTCAGCTTCTGCACGAGCCATCCGGAGGCCGTCCGCACGCTGATCGAGAACGTCAAGACCCTCATGCGCACCTACCCGGAGATGAACATCGTCGGGATCATCCCGGACGACGGCTACGGGATGTGCCACTGCGAGGGCTGCACCAAGCTGGACGTGGCCAACGGGATTGACCCGGAGGAGCAATACGCGAAGCCGTCTTCGTTCATGCCCGGAAGCCGGTCCAAGATCCGGCGCTATACCCTGCTGATCAACGAGGTGGCCCGCGCGGTGCGCGAGGAGTTCCCCGGCCGGCTCATCGGCTACGGCGCCTACGTGGATGTGACCTGCCCGGACCCGGAGCTCGCGCTCGAACCCACCGTGGTGCCGTGGGTGACCATGTACTGGTGCGACGGGGCGCGGCCCATCGCGCCGGACAGCCCGGCAAAGATCAACCGGGAGTACTACGACACGCTGAAGGATTGGCGCCGGAAGCATGCCGGCAAGCTGATCACGTATTCCTACTACATGGGCATGGGCGCGCAGCGCTCGCTGCCCTACCCGCAGGACCGGGTGATCGCGGAGGAATGGAAGCACCTGAAGGCGCTGGGGATTGACGGCGCCACGATCCAGGAGAAGGCCACGAGCCACGAGGTCTATGCGCTCAACATGCTGGCGTTCGCGCGCTCGGCATGGGAGGACGAGGTGGACCCGGACGCCCTGCTCACGGAGTATCTCGAGGGGATGTACGGCTCGGCGGCGGTCGAGATCCGACCGATCTGGGACGCGTTTCATGCCGTGTGGCGGAAGGCGGCGGAGGACGCCGCGGCGGGACGCTGGCCGGAGTTCAGCAGCAACTCGCAAAACGGCCGGGCCCTTTCTCCGAACGGGGAGAGCATCGTGCTGCTGATCGAGGGGCTGGGCGTGGACCGGCTGGACGAGTGCCTGGCGAAGGCGAAGGCCCGGGCGGCGGACGACCGGGAGCGGCGCCAGGTGGCCAAGCTGGCCCAGGCGGCCGAGTACTGGAAGGCCATGGCGGCCACCTTCCGGCTGACCCGCCAGGCGTACGCGGCGAAGCAGGCGAAGAAGACCGAGGAAGCCGCCGCGCTGAAGGAACAGGCGGGCCAGAAGGGCAAGGAGGCGTTCGAGGCGTTCAAACAGCTTCCAGCCGGCTGGATGATGTGGCGTAAAAAGCTCCTCTGGTAGACCGGCGTACGCGCGCTCCCGCCGGGATGCCCCGGGGCATGGCCATCCGGCTCGAGGGCGCCTTCAAGAAAGAAGCGGCCATGAAACATCGCAAGCTGACGGCGTTGGCGGTGGGGATCGGGCTGACCGGCTGCGCAGCCGGGTTGCGGGCGGACACCGGCTCGACCGCGGTGGTGCCCGCGGACTGGGTGGTATTCGGCCCCGTGCTTCCGATCGAGGGCCGGCCCGCGCCGGATCGGGCGGTCTTGCAGGCGGCGGAACCGTTACTGACGCGCATTCCCGAGGCCCTGGAGATCGAAGGCCGGGCGTACCCGGGCCGGGCGGCCTCGCTGGACCCGACGGGCCGGCTGGACCTGGGTGCGCTCTTTGGCCCCGTGCCGCGCGGCGCGACGGCCTTTGTCATGGCCCCGCTCACGGGCGACCGGTCCTGTTCCATGCGGATGGGCGTGGGGGCGAATTGGTGGATGCAGTGGTGGCTGGACGGCAAGCCCGTGTTTGACACGCTGGCAGTCGGCAACCAAAAGGCGTCGGTGTCTCCGGCCAACCATTCCATGGAACTGGCCCTGACGGCCGGCGAGCATGTCCTGGCGGCGGCGGTGATCGCCGGGAGCGGCGGGTTCCTGTTCGCCGCCGGTGCGCCCGAGTCCGCCTACGCGCAAGCCATGGCGGCGGGCTGGGACGCGCAGGACAAGGCGCTGAAACTGAGCGGCCCGGCCTGGGCCGAGCGCGCGCGCGGCCAGTTCCAGCAGGCGTTCGACCTGGCCGCCGGCGACCTGGAAAAGGCGTATGCCCTGCTGGCCCTCGCGGACACCTGCCGGGCGGATCCCACCGCGACCAACGCCGCGGCGATCCGGGAACTCTATGAGCGGGTATTGGCCCTCGCGGACACCTCGGGCAGCGTGCGCAACCGCAAGGGCGAGGCCGCGATCGCGATCGGCGAGACCTGGCTGAACGGCGGGGAGCCGGCGCGCGCGCGGGAGGCCGCCGCGAACGCGATCGAGTGTTCGTCGGATCCGCGAGTCGTCCGGCCCGCGCGCCACCTCGTCGCGCGGACATACCTGCGGGAAGGCCGGTATGACGACGCCCGGGCGGAGCTGCGGGATCTCTTGAACATGGAGCTCCCGGACTGGGTGCGCGAGGCGCAGCGCCTGCAGTGGAAAGAAGAAACCAATTCGCTGCTGGAACTCACCGACGCCCTCGACGCCTGGGCCCGCGGGCCTGCCCCGGTGGTGCCCGCGGCGGATCGGGACGCCCGCGCCACGCGCCAGCCGCCCGCGTTCACGGAGCTGGTGCGCAGGGTCCGGCACGAGCATCCCCGCCTGTTCCTCAACCAGGACACGCTCGACCGGGTCAAGCGCGACGGACTCACCGCCGACCAGGCCGCCTGGCTGGCGGAGTTGAAACGCCGGGTGGACCGCTATCCCGATCCGCCCGTGCTGGACGATGCGTTGCGCGTTGAGATGCTGGGCGAGCCAGGCAAGAATCACTATGGTCGGGTCGCGGCGGGGGACTGGGGCTATTACGCGGCCCATGCCGCGCTGGTCTGGCTGCTGACGGATGACCGGGCGTATTTCGAGCGGGCGTTGGCGTTCCTGGAGCATGCCGCCGCGGTCTGGGACGTGATCTACCAAGGGCGACGCTTGGTCGCGGAGCGGATCTTTCAGCGGATCAACGCCCTGTCGGCCTACGACTGGCTGTACAACGAGCTGCCCGCCGACCGGCGCCGGGCGATCGGGCGCACGTTGTTCCCGCCCCTGCAGAGCTTCTACGAGCTCTGGCGCAAGGTGTGGGCCAACCGGGACCCGGACGATCCCGCCGGGTACGGCATTGGCTACACGGATGTCGTCATGGGCTG
>CAZUYI010000253.1:3358-4542 GCA_964624095.1 uncultured Verrucomicrobiota bacterium
GGCCTTCCTCGGCGCGGAGGTGGACGACGAGCGCTGCCTGGAGCTGCTGCGCGACGGATACTGGAGGCATGTCCAGTACTTCAGGCTGCTGGAGGGAGGACCGGACGGCGTCATCCTCCGGGGCGCCATCGGTTATTTCACCCAGGGCGCCAACAGCCCGTTCAATTTCCTGGACTCGTATCGCGCGGCGACGGGCGACGATTTCGCGCGCTATGCGCCGAAGCGCGCGGCCGGCGAGGTCAGTTATGCGCTCTGGAACACCATCGTGCCGGCGCGCCAGCCGCACCTGACGTTCGGGTGGAGCGACAAGTACCATGACAGCAACCGGATCGGAGGCTACCGCTCCTGGCTCACGCGCGCGGCGGATGTCTATGCCGGGCTCGGCGACCGGGTGGATCTCGCGGCGCTGGCGGCCCTCGCGCAGGCCCAGGTGAAGCCGGATTACAACGACTTCATTTCCTTCGATGACTACCTGACGCCGGCCTCGCCGCTGCTGATGCCGCGGCGGGTTCTGCCCGAGCACGAGGTGGCCGCGACGCTCGAGCGGCTGCCGCGGGCGCGCCATTTCCCCGACCCGCTGGGCCAGACGTTCATGAACAGCGGCTGGGGCGAGCACGACACCTACGCCCTGTTCCTCGCCGGGCGGCAGACGCCGGCCCGCAAGCATTACGACGAGAACCACTTCACGATCTACAAGCAGGGGTTCCTGGTCACGGCCGCCGACGGCAAGGCTCCGGCCGAACACGAGGTCAACTATTATTACGACACCATCGCCCACAATGCCGTGCTGATCCGCATGGACGGCGAGCAGCTCCCGGGATTCTGGGGCATGCGGTCCGCCGTGAATACGGGCGGGATGAACCGGAACCACGGGGCCCGCGTGCTGGCCTTCGAGACCAACCCGCACTACACCTATATCGCCAGCGACGCGACGGGCTGTTACCACACGAACAAGGCGGCGGAGGTCGTGCGCCAGTTCCTGTTCGTCTACCCGGACTGGTTCGTGGTGTTCGACCGCGTCGAGTCGAAGGCCCCGGACCAGGCGAAGACCTGGCTGTTCCACACCCAGATGGAACCGGTCGAGATGGCCGATACGTTCCGGGCGGAGCACCGGGAGGGCGCCGTGTTCGTGCGAACGCTCCTGCCGCGGGAGCGGGCCTCGGAGAAGATCGGCGGGCCGGGCA
>CAZUYI010000254.1:0-4540 GCA_964624095.1 uncultured Verrucomicrobiota bacterium
GATGCATGGTGGCCCGATACTAACTCAAAAGTATATAAACCATTTTATTATAATCTCTTGCGTCATTATATGCAGCGCCAAATCTGGGCATGGCTGGGCTGGGCATGGCTGAACGGGGCGACGCAACACCAAGATTAAAAGCGAGTTCGCCACAGCCGAGCTGGGCAGGGCATGGGTGAACGGGGCGACGCAACACGGTGCCGTCATGCGGGGTGTCCGTGCCGGCTTGCTTGGCATGAGCCATTCGAGGGGGTGCTTCCGCGGGACAAGGCGGCAGGGGGGCGTCCCCTCGCTCCCAGCACGACCGCCGGCGCCGCACCCATGTTGCTGTCACCCATTTTGCTTGTCCGCGGCGCTGATTTGTCCATACTCAGGGGGTTTGAAAGGAACGACCCATGACCCCTTCCCTGGTTGGACTGGCCGATACGATCATCACGCCCCCGGCCGGCGTGGACATGGCGGGCTACACGCGCGAAGGGCCCGCCGTGGGCATTCACGACGACCTGCACGCCGTGGCCGCGATCTTCGAGGACGCCTGCGGGCGCAAGATCGCCCTCTGCTCCACGGACCTGGTGGAGGTGATCCCGGAGGTCGTCAAAGCCGTCCGGGCGCGAGTCTGTCCCCGTCTCGGCATGGCGCCGGACAGCCTGATGATCGCCGCCACCCACACGCATTCGGGGCCGGCGCTCACAAGCCCGAAGCTCTGCAACCAGCAATGGCGCCGCGAGCTGGAAGACCGGCTGGTGCGCGTCCTGCTGGAAGCCGATGCCAACCGGCGCGCGGCGCGCGTCGGGGTGGCGATCGGCTCCGTGACGGGCGTCGGCGGGAACCGGCGCGACCCGAAGCACGGTCCGGTGGACCGGTCGGTGACCGTGTTCCGGATAGACGACGCGCGGACCGGCGCCGCGCTGGGTCTGATCGTCAATCACGCGTGCCATGCCACGACGCTCGACCTGCATAACCGCCTGATTTCCGCGGATTATCCCGGCTTCCTGCGGGGCGCGGTGGCCAAGCGCCTGCCCGGCGGCGAGCGCGTTCCGCTCCTGTTCTTCAACGGCGCCTGCGGCAACATCAATCCCGGCGGCTATTCCGCCGAGGCCAGCGCGCTGGGCAAGCCGATTCCCAACCGCACCTACGAGCGGGCCCGCTGGATTGGGGAGCGGCTTGGCCGGGAAGTGGTCCGACTGGCGCGCGGCATCCGGACCCGGCCTCGCTTCGACGTGCGGGGCGGGGCGCTGCCGATCCGGCTGCCGATGCAGTCCTTTCCGCTGCCGGCGGAGGCCGAGGCCCGCGCCGGCGCCGCGCGCCAGGCCTACGAGCAGGCGTGCCGGCGCGGGATCAAGGGCGCGGCCCTGGACGCGTTGCGCCTGGACATGATTTACGGCGGCATCGAACAGCGCATGGCCCAGCGGCGGTTCGCGCTGCCGAACGGCGAGTACGACACCGAAGTCCAGGGCCTGGTCGTGGGCGACGTGCTGTTCCTCGGCCTGCCGGGCGAGGTGTTCAACGAAATCGGCACGACCCTCAAGCGCCGCTCGCCTTTTCCTACAACCGTCATCATCGGCTACGCCAACGACTGTTCGGGGTATTACCCGACCGTGGACGTCCTGGCCGATGGCGGCTATGAGGTGCGCGCGTCGCGGTTCGGCGCCGTGGCCATCGAGCGCATGCAGGGGTGGGCGCAGTTGCTGGCCACGGGGCTCCACCGCTCGGCGTCAACGCGCCCGGCGGGCGAGCCCGCGAAGCGCGGCGCGGTCCGCGGCCCGCGCCGCGCGAAGTTCCCCGCCGTGGACTGCCACCTGCACTGCTGGGGCGCCTGGCCGGGTTCGGCCGAGAAACTGGCCGCGCTGAAGGCGGCCAACGTGCGGTACGGAGTCTGCCTGGTAGGCGACCGGTTTCCGCAGGCCGCCCTCGAGCCGGCCCTGGCCCGGGCTCGGGAGGAGCATGGGCGCCTGCTGTATTTTTCCGGACTCGATTTCACCCGGCTGGACGATCCGAACTGGTCCGATCTCGTGCGGCGCAAGCTGGACCACGACGTCGCGCTGGGCGCGCGCGGGCTGAAACTCTTCAAGACCCTCGGCCTGACCTGCCGCGACCGGCGCGGGAGCCTGATCCGGCCGGACGACCCGCGGCTCGATCCCGTCTGGAGCGCCGCGGCCGAGCGCGGCCTGCCCGTGCTGTACCACGTGGGCGATCCGCTCTGCCGTTTCCAGGCGATCGAAACCTCCTACGAGCAGCTCAAGGCGCTCGCGGACCGCGCCCTGGACAATTGCTGGGCGGCGCCGGGCCATCCGAGCCATGAAACGCTCATCCGGTCGCTCGAAGCCGTCGTGGCAGCGCATCCGGACACCGTATTCATCGGCGCGCACCTGGCCTCGCTCGACCACGACCTCGCCCGATGCGGGCGCCTGATGGACCGGTATCCCAACTTCCACGTGGATACCGCCGGGCGCCTGGCCAGCCTGGGCCGCCAGCCGCGCGCCGCCCGCGCCCTGTGCCTGGCTCATCCCGACCGCATCCTGTTCGGCACCGATTGCGCCTGGCCCAACCAGGACGGCGCGTACCACGATTGGTTCCGGCTGCTCGAAACCCGCGACGCCGCCGTGCCCTGTCCCGGCGGCGGCGAGCCGCTCTCCGGGCTCGGCCTGCCGGACGACGCGCTGCGCCTGATATATGGCGGGAACATGGCCCGGCTGCTCCGCCTGGATCTCGACGCCTGACCCCACCCCGGCAGGCTGGTCCTCGCAACACCGCCCGTTCGCCGGCGCGGGCCGGGCCGCGGGAGGGTACGCAACCATGCGAAGTGGCCCGGCAGTCCAGCGCGCCGCCGGCCGAGGGCCGGCGGCGGGCACGGGATTCCTGTACGACGCCCGGTTCCTCGACCACGATACCGGGCCGGACCATCCCGAGCGCGCCGCACGGCTCTCGGCTATACGGGACCGGCTCGACGCCGCCGGGCTGCTGGCGCGGCTAACGCCTATCCCGGCCCGGCCCTGCGAGGATCGCTGGCTGACAGCCGTCCACGAGCCGGATTACCTGCGCCGCGCTGCCGCGGCCTGCGCCGCCGGCTGGCCGTTTCTCGATTCGGCCGATACGCCCGTGTCGGCG
Organism: uncultured Verrucomicrobiota bacterium; assembly: GCA_964624095.1. Lineage (GTDB taxonomy): Bacteria > Verrucomicrobiota > Kiritimatiellia > JAAZAB01 > JAAZAB01 > CAZEVX01. The sequence continues at coordinate 3,109 of CAZUYI010000254.1, forward strand.
GCGTCCTTCGAGTGCGCGCGGCTGGCGGCCGGCGGGGTGCTGGCCGCGGCGCAGGCCGTCATGGACGGCACCGTGCGCAACGCCTTCTGCGCCGTGCGCCCGCCGGGTCACCACGCGCTGCCCGGCCGTGCGATGGGGTTCTGCCTCCTGAACCACGCGGCCATTGCCGCCCGCTGCCTGCTCCGGCAGCACGGCCTGGACCGGGTGCTGATCGTGGATTGGGACGTTCACCACGGCAACGGGACGCAGGCCGTGTTCGAGGCCGACGCCGCCGTGCTCGTCGTGTCGGTACACCAGTGGCCGCACTACCCGGGCACCGGCCGCGCCGACGAGCGCGGGACCGGCCCGGGCGCGGGCTTCACCGTGAATCTCCCCTTGCCGCGCGGCGCGGGCTCGGTCGAGTACCGCCGGGTCTTCGAGGAGCGGTTGATCCCGGCGGCGCGCGCGTTTCGGCCCGACTTCGTGCTGGTATCCGCCGGGTTTGACGCCCTGGCCGGGGATCCGCTCGGCGGCATGGCCCTGGCGCCTCCGGATTTTGGAGACCTGACCCGGCTCGTGCGCGGCCTTGCGGCCGAGCATGCCCGGGAACGGCTGGTCCTGATCCTCGAGGGAGGCTACCGGCTTGACGCCCTGGCCGAGGCGGTCGAGCACACGCTTCGCGCCCTGCTGTGACCCGTTCCGCCCGGCGGCCGCGCGCGGCGGACCCGGTCTCCAGCCAGTCGCGGAGCACAACCGCCTGATTGCGCTCCCGATCCCGGGCCGAATACAGGAGGATCAGCCGCCCGGGACACGCCGCGGGGCCACACGCGATCCACCAGCACGCGGGTGCCGCCCGCCGCGGGCGTGTGGTCGTAGACTCGCCTGAGTTCGATGGTCATCGCGCGGCTCGCAGTGCGTCGTCCGGATGGCGGAGTTGCTTCATGCCCTCGACGATCGGCGGGAAGCGCGCCAGGGCGTATTTGCGCTCCCAGGTCGTGAACAGGTGGCCCAGGACCCGGGGGCTGTCCTGGCGCCGGGCATAGTCGATGAGGGCTTTCGTGGCGTGCACCGTGTTCCAACCCGCCGGCAACACGCGAAAGCCCTTGCCGACAAACATCGGGATGGACGGGTACTCCGTCCGCTCGAGGTAATGCCAATCGCAGATGATGATATCCGTCGGAATCAGGTCCACCGCCGGCGCGGTGCCGGTGGCCGACGCCTCCCATTCGCCGTAGTCCATGGCCGCCGCGTCAATCAGCCGGTCGCCCCACATCAGCATCTCGACCTTCTTCTCCTGGACCAGATGCTTGTGATAGTCGTTGACCGCCAAGGCGAACAATTCGCCCTTGTCCTTGCCCTTGCATCGCGGGCACGCCTCTTCCCCGATCAGGAAGACCTCGTCCATGCCCACATGGAACGCGTCGGCCTGGAAGGCGTCCAGCAGCTCGTCCAT
>CAZUYI010000255.1:0-4516 GCA_964624095.1 uncultured Verrucomicrobiota bacterium
TCGGTGATGTCGGTCACCAGCCCGTCGTAGGAGAGCAGCCGGCCCGCCGCGTCGTGGTGGGGCACGGTCCGGTTCCGGATCCAGCGGATGTGGCCGTCCTTGTGGAGAATCCGGTGCTCGAGCGGCGGGCAGGGCGCGCCCTTGAGGATCTGCTCGGCCTGGGCCAGGACGAGCGGCCGGTCCGCCTCGACCACCATGTTGAACCACAGGTTGGGGTCGGCCTCGTACTCGGCCGAGGTATAGCCCGTCACGGTCTGGCAGGCCGGCCCGTGCGAGGTGGAAACGGCGCGGCCGTCCTGGACGGTGACGGTGTAGATGTAATCGGTCACCGACTCGACCAGGCGCCGGTAGCGGCGCTCGCTTTCGTCGAGGCGGCGCTCGATCCAGTTCTGGTCGAAGGCCGTCTGGACGGTCGCCCGCACCTCGTCGGGATCCGGCGGCAGCCGGATGAATCCGGCCGGCTCGGCGGCCTTGGCCGCGGCGAGCGCCTCAAGGTTCGAGGCGTCCACCAGGAACACCACGGGCATGGGATGCTCGATGCGCAGGCGCGCGGCGGCCTCGAGGCCGCCGCGGGGTCCGTCGAGATCCACTTCGATCAGCGCCAGGTCGGGGGTATGCTGGGCGGCGAGCCGCAGGAGGCCGGCTGAGTCGGACGCCGTGCCCACCACCGTGTACTGCTCGGCTTCGAGCAGGGCCCGCACGCGGGCGGCCAGCGCCGCCTCGCGCGTGGCCATGGCTATGCGGATGGACTTCATGGCGGCGTCATGTCACGGGCCAGACGCTGGGCGGCACGCCCTTGGCCGTCTCGAACACGGTGGCGGCCCCGGCGTGGCGCACGGCGACGGAGTCGGGCCCGATCTCGATGGTCAGAGGCCGGTCCGGCGCGCGGGCGCGCAGCACGGCGGCCAGCAGGAGCGCCCGTTCGAGGCCGTCGCCCCGCCCGAAATTCCAGACCTCGTCGGGCTGGGCGAGTCGGCCGGGCCCGTCGTAGATGGACTCGTTCGGCAGGGCGGCCAGGCGGGCTGCGACCTCGGCGTCCGACAGTCCGGTGCAGCCCTGGATGCACACCGGGCTGCGCTCGAGGGCGGCCTTCAGGAAGGGGCGCGAATCGGTGGCCGTCACGTCGCGGTAGGAGTAAAAAGCCAGGTCCGCCACGGGATGGTGCGCGCGGATCTCGCGCAACCGGCGGAGCACCGCCTCGCGGTCCATGTCGAGGGTCAGGCCCAGGGGCTCGGGCGGGGAGCGCCGGGTCTTGCCGGCAAGCTCGGGCAGGCGCGGCACGGTGCGGCAGAACCGGATCAAGCCCTCGATGGCGAGGGCGGCCTGGAGGCACTCTCCGGAAAACTGGCGGCGCAGCGCGTCCAGGTCGGGACCGGACTGCAGGTCTATGCGGTGCGCGCGCAGGTAGTCCTCCAGGTCGTTGAGCACGATGCCGTTCGACAGCCGCTCGCGCGTGAAGGACTCCCGCTCGATCTCGTCGAGCAGCTTGGCCCGGGTGGGGTCGGTCAGCTTGAAGGGGCTGCCTTCCTCGTAGGCGAAGGCGCGCTCGGCGCCGATGTAATGGGGCACGCCGTGGATGTGGTGCCGGACCTGGAAGCATTCCTGGATGTCGCGCCGGTGCCGGACGTAATTTCCGAGCATCTCCGGGGAGAGCCCGGTGTGCAGGAACCGGTCCAGCCGCTCGCTGAAGCGCGCGTAGGCCGCCGGGTCCATGCTGAACTCGGGATACAGGATGTGGACGTGCCCGGTCTCGTGGGCCACCACGGTGACCCGCTCGTGTTCCAGGGCGCGCCGGGCCTGCGCCGAGAGCGCGGTGCCGTTGAACCACATGGCCTTGGTGACCAGGCGCCGGTTGTTCGTCAGGATGCCGTCGTTGAGGTCCACGAAGTTCTGGGAATGGAGCGGCGTGGCCATGAGGTACACGTCGCGCAGCGGGATGCGCGCCACGACGAAGAGGGCCGCCGCGTAGAGCGTGGCCAGCGACACGCACTCGCCCGCGCCGGTGGTGTAGTTGGGGCGGAACCGGAAGGCGTCCATGGCCTCGACGGTCTCTGTTTTCCAGTACGGGATCACGTCGCCGTCGTACCGGTCGAGCCCGAAATGCCGGCGGATATCGAGGTCGAAGTAATACTTGTCCCCCTCGTACCCGAACAGGGCGTTGGACTGCTCAAGGGTCTTGGGATCCACCAGCCCGGCGAAGCGGGCCAGCTCGCGCGGCTTGGTCGTCAGGCCCCAGGTGTCCAGGTCCAGGTTGAAGGCGTAGTGGTCCATGATGTACTGCTTGAGCCGCACGATGCGCCGGTAGGGCGTCTGGGAGTCCAGGCCCGCGAACCAGGGGTCCTCGCGCCAGCGCCACAGGCGCGGGCTCATGATGTTGGCCAACACCAGGCTGTACATCAGCTCGGGGAACACGAAGATTTCCATGTCCGAGAGCGTCAACGCCGAGGATTTTAATTCCAGGTCGCGGGTGTCCATCGGATGTCTCCTTCAGCGAGCCGTGGGCCGGGCGTCAGGAAGGCCGGCGGCCAGATGACGGCCCGGGTGCCGCCCGACCTGTTCCGCGTTCACCCACGCCGCGAGTGCGCTGGCCACGAGCATGCCGAGCAGCAGGGTGGGCGCCAACTCGCACGATGGGCACCGCATGGCCTCCGCCAAAGGGCGCAGGCACTTCGGGCCTGGACATGCGTTCCTCCTATCCCGATACCACGGCGTGCCGCTTTTTTCAACTCGTTTCTGTGCCGGCGGCGATCCGGCTTGGCGGCTGCGCCCTCGCCTGATATCCTGCCGCCATGACCCCTCGGGCGCTAGGCCGGCTCTGGCTCGTATGGGTGTCGGCCGCCTGGACGGCTCCGGCTCCGGGCGCCGCCGCGACCGGTGTGGTTCCGGTCCGGGTCGAGTATTTTTACACGCCCGGCTGCGACGAGTGCCAACTCGTCGAGCAGGACGTGCTGCCCGCGCTGCTCGAGTGGCTGGGCGAATGGGTGGACCTGCGCCGCTGCGATGTGACGGTCAGTTCCAATATCCTGCGCCTGGCGGCACTCGAAGAAACGCTCGGGGTGCGGGCGTCCGACCGCGTCTCGGTGTTCGTGGAGGGCCGGCTTCGGTTCGGGGGCGCGCCGGCCATCCGTGACGGGCTGCTCCCGGCCGTGGAACAGCTCGTGCTCGAAAGGCTCGAGGGGCGCGCGGCCGCGGGCCCGGCTGTGGCGCCCGAGCCCGGCCCGGCAGCGGACGCGGTCCTCCGGCGGCGCCTGGCGGCCTGGACGCCGGCGGCCGTCGCGCTGGCCGGCTTGGCGGATGGGTTCAATCCGTGCGCCTTTACCACGCTGATCGTGTTCGTCACGCTGCTGGCCGCCGCCGGCGCGCGCTCGCGCGACCTGCTGCGGGTGGGCGCGGGATTCTGCGGCGCGGTGTTCGCGACCTACGGGCTCCTGGGATTCGGCCTGCTGAATGCCGTGCGCCTGTTCCCGCCGCTCGTCCTGTCCGGCAGGGTCTTCCGCGGGCTGATGGCCGCCGCGCTGGCCGGGTTCAGCCTGCTCTCGTTCCGCGACGCCTGGGCCTTCGGCCGCTCCGGCCGGCCGGACGCCCTCGTGCTCCGCCTGCCGGGCCCGGTGCTCGCCCGGATCCATGCCGTGCTGCGGCGGAGCGCCTCGGGATCCCGGCTGCTGCTCGGCAGCGCCGCGGCGGGAGGCCTGGTGACGCTGCTCGAAAGCGTGTGCACGGGCCAACTCTACGTGCCGACGCTCGTCTACCTGAGCCGCCAGGCGGAGTCGCGAAGCGAAGCGCTGGGCCTGCTGGCCCTCTACAACGCGATGTTCCTGGCCCCGCATGCCGTGGTCTTTGCGGCGGCCTACCGCGGGCTCACGCATGCCCGGCTGCTCGCGTGGAGCCGGGGCCATGTCGTGTGGAGCAAGCTGGCGCTGGGCGCGGTGTTCGCCGCGCTGGCCGCGCTCATGATCTGGGCGTAAGCCGGCGCCGCGCGCTCGGCGTCCTTAGGTCGAGGATGCCGGCTCGGCCGGGGCCGCCGGCTTGACGCCGCGGCCGGCCTTGACGATTTTCCCGCCCTTGATGCAGCGGGTGCAGACCGTCCGGATGGCGATGCCGCCGTGTTCCAGCACGCGGATTTTCTGGAGGTTGGGCAGGAACCGGCGCCGCGTGATGCCGGTGGTGTGCAGGCCGATCCCGCCCTTGGCCTTCGGCATGCCGTGCCGCACGATCCGGTTGCCCGTTTGCAAGCCCTTGCCGCACACTTCACATACGCGTGCCATGGTCCGATCCCCCGTACACGGGCGCCGTACCGGATGCTGCCGGCGCCGCCTCCTTGTCCTCGTGGAAAACCGGGGCACTATAGGCGGAGCCGGCGCCCGGCGCAAGGACTATTTCTGCCCGGATCCGGGCGGGATTCAGGCGGCCGCGAAACCGGCGCTGCGGAGGAACGTCCGGCCCCGCGGCATGGGCGCCAGGCCGAAATAGGACGCCAGGCTCTGGGCGATGTCGTAAAAGCCCCGGCGCAGCCCGA
>CAZUYI010000256.1:0-4505 GCA_964624095.1 uncultured Verrucomicrobiota bacterium
GTCCATGCCGTTGGGTCCGTAGGACTTGATTTCGTAACCGTTATCCTTGGGCGTATACACGAACGGGTGCCCCCACGGGTCCAACGGGATCTCCGGTTTCTTCAGGTACGGCCCGCGCCAGTTCGGCTCGCTGCCCTTGGTCAACAGGGCCTGGAGACTGGCGGGAAAATACCCGTTGTCCGTCTCGTAGAGATCAATTGCCAGGCTCAGGCTGGCAATGCTGCTCTTGGCGGCCGATACCTGCGACTGCCCCACGCGGCCCGACAGCCTCGGCACGACGACGGCCGCCAGGATGCCGATGATCACCACGACCAGCAGCACTTCAATCAGGGTAAAGCCGCCGGGCGCCCGGCCGGGCCTGCACGGGTGGGTCCATTTCATAACGCGCCTCCCATCGTCATGTGAGTTGCCATTCGTGATTGTCAGGTTACGTCCGATCGGCCCAAAAAGAAAGCCCCCATTCGCCCGCGAGGCGAACCCGCTCCCGCCTAGCGGGCGCCCCGGCGGGCACCGGTCCGGGCGCCGCCGGCCAGCGCCACCGCGGCGCCCTGCTTGGCCGCCCAGAAGTCGCGGGCCGCGATGACCACGTTGTAAAACCGGTACATCTCGATCATGCTGGGCGCCTCGATGACGACCCAGTCGCCCCGGCGCCGCGTGAAGGGCAGCCGCAGGAGCTTCTCGCTGATGCCCTGGTAGCGCATCTTGAGCTCGAAGGTCACCGGCCCGGGATCGAAGGCCGGCGTGCGGCCGATGTGCCGCAGGGCGCGGCGCGCCTTGTCCGCCAGTTCCCGTTCCAGGTCCCGGTACGGCCGGCAAATGGCCGCGTGGTTGGCGAGTCCGATTTCGTCGCACACGAACTCGATGGGCCCGGGCAGGTTGCGCGCCGCCTCGAGGCCCGTCTGGCGCTCGCCCGACACGAAGACCGTCGGGATGCCCCGCGCGCCCGCCAGGGCCGCGGCCATGGTCAGTTCGCCGCAGACACGGCCGTTGAGCCGCGCGGCGTAGATCAGATGGCTGTTCATCGTGTGGGCGATGACCGCCTCCCAGACGCCCGCCGCCCCGTGCTGGCCGACGAAGAACAGGGCGTCGCTCCCGGGCAGCCCCTCGAATCCACGCCCGACGCGCACCTTGTCCGGCAGCACGCCGGGCCTGAACGGGTGCGCCTCGTACAGGAAGATGTCGTCCACCCCTTCCGCCAGGAGGGCGCGGACAACGGTGTTGATCTCGGCGGTCATGACCTCCTGGTAAAAGGGGTCTTCGCCGGACGGCGGCAGGGCGTAGCCGTTCCAGACCGCGCCGGTCACGCCTTCGATATCCGTGATGAGGCTGATTTTCATGGCGGGCTGCTTCGGCGCGCCCCGGCCGCGGCACTTACGCGCGCCGCGCCTGTTGAGCGATCAATCCGCAGTACCGGTACAGGTCCATCAACTGGTCGGCGTTCCGCGCGCGTGCCACGAGTCGGCCGCCGGACGCCCGCTCGACGCCGGGGAACCCGCCCAGCCGATGCATGGGCACCGCGGGATCGAACGTCACCGCTAGGCGGCCGGGCAGCCGGACGCGGCGCCGGAGGGCCTCGCGGTCGAAGGCCCGGAGCGCAAACGCGCCCCGCGGCCCGCGCAGGCAGGGGCAGGCGTCGTCGGCATAGACCGGCGGCACGCCGTGGCGCGCCAGGTGCGCGGCGAGGAGGTCGCCTTCGTCCAGCGCGCGGCCTTCCAGGCGGATGGCCCGGATCAGGCGGAGCCGCGGCTGGAGACCAAGCCGGCCGGCCGGCGGCTTGAGGAGGGCGAATCCCGCATAGCCGCGCTCGAACAGGAAGCGGTCCACGCCGCGCAGGATGCGGAGATCCGGGTCGGCCGTCATGAAATTCACGGGAAACGCTTCGTGCACGTCCACGCCGTCAAACCCCGCCTCGCGGGCCAGACGCGCCACGCGGTTGACCCGCTCGGTCATGGCGGCGCGGTACCGCGGGTCGGACTGAAGCACGGGCAGGTCGTACCAGGGCGGCGCCCCGAGCCCGTGGAACAGCACGGCCGACACCGGCCGGCAGCCGGTGATGAGCAGGAGTCTTCGATGAACACGCCGCGGCATCGCTGCGCCTGTACCTCCTGAGGGCCCGCGGATCGGCCCGCGGGCAAGCTGTATTCAACCACAGGGCCAGGCGCGGCGTCAACGGCATTCCGGGGCCCCGCGTGGATCGTGCCCGGTGCAACGGGGGCCCCACCCGGTTCACGGACGCGCTGGGACGGCTCACTGGACTTCAAGCCGGGCGTCGTCAAACCAGACGGCTTCGTCCAGCCGGCCATCGAGGCGGTCCAGCCCGAAGTACAACACGTAGGCGCCAGGAGGCAAGCCGGCCGTCTGCAGCCCGGCCTCGAGGCGCCCCTCGGCGAGCGGGCCCTGGTAGACGGGCTGCCAGCCGGCTGGATCGGGTTCCGCGTGCCAGGTCCAGTCGGGCCCGACATAATACCAGCCGGCCGGCGTGGACGCGGCCAGCCACCAATCGGCATCCAGGCCGAGCCGGTTCCCCGGCAGGGCCACGCTCAGGCTCACACGCACGGCCGCCCCGCGCGGCACGGCCGCCGGCGCCTCGGCCCCATTCAGCGTGAGACTGGGTCCGAGTCCGCCAGGCGCCCACGCGGCGCCGTCGCGCCGATACGACCAGACGTCATACCCGCCCCCGATGCGATCGTCGGCGGCATTGAACCGGATGGGACCGGTGCACCCCTCGAACACACCCGCCTCGGCGCGGAGCGCGTCCAGCAATTGCCCCATCGTCTGGATACCGCCCGTGCGCTTCAACGCGCCGGCCGCCAGCCACAGCGCGTCGTAGCAAGACATGGGATAGGAGGACACCGCGGACCGGCCCAGCCGGGCTGCCACGCGGGCTTCCACGGCGCCAAACAACGCGTTGGTGTAACGGCCGGGCGCCAGACAGGTGTAGCCGACGTGCGCCGCCATGGCGGCGGCCGTCGGGTTCGCCGTCAAGGCCTGGTTTTCAGCCATGCCGTCGGTGCCGTACCAGCGCACGGCCTGCAGCGCCGGATGGCGGGCGCCCTGCTCGAGCACGGTCACCCCCTCGTCGAACAGGATCGTGACGACCGCCACGCGGTCGGCGCCGCGGCGCGCGCAGGTGTCGGCGACCTGCGCGGCGAGGTTGGAGACGGTTTCGGGGATCAAGCCGGAAGCGCGCGGGCAGTAATGCGTGGCACACACCACGCCGCCGCGTGCCCGGTACTCCCGGAGGAGCGTGTCCAGAAAGCCGTCGCCGTAAATGTCCGATCGGCTCAGGATGAACAGGTCGGGCAGCCCTTCGCGCGCCAGCCGCCCGGCCAGGGCGCGGGCCTGGTGCGAATCGTCAGTGGCCAGCCGCATGAGGTTGTCGCCCGGCAGGGCCAGCGGCACGGCCGTCGAGGCGCTCGACACGAGCAGCACGTCGTGCTCGTTGGCGTACGTTTTCAGGATGCGGCATTCCTCGCTCGATTCCGGCCCGAGCACGATGTGGCAGCCGTTCGAACGCAGCTCGACCAGCTTGTCGTAGGCGGTGCCGACATCCGTGCGGGTGTCCTCGATGACCAGTCGGATATCCGGCATGTCAGGCTCGGCGCGGAGATCGGCCAGAGCGAACTCGAGCGCCGCGCGGTACGCCGCACCCACATCGGCCAGGTCGCCGCTCAGGGGCAGGAGCGCGCCGACGAGAGTCTCCTCCCGGCGCGACGGCGCGTCGAACGGCGCGTCGCGGCGGCAGGCGGACACCGGCTCCGGCCGGCCGGCACCGAGTCCGAAGCCGCCGGAATGGACGTACATGGCCACGCTGCAGCTCATGTCGAATGGGTACCAGTTCTCGTAGCCCGCCATCACCCACTCGTTCAGAGGCCGGAACACGTCGTTGAGGAAATACTGGGTGGTGCCCCAGCGCATCGAGGTGGAGACGAGCGAATAATACTCCGGCATACTGGGCGTGCCATTGATCCGCAGCATGACCACCTCGCCCGTCGTCGAGCAGCCGCTCAGCGAAAACCCGCGGTAGGAGCAAATGCCCCGGTACGCCTGGTAGTTCTCGCGGTTCCGCAGCAGGTTCATCCGGTACACGTCGCCATAGCCGTTGGTCAGCACCAGCGAATACGCCTTGGGCCCGACCGTTGCCGCGCCGGGTGCCCATAGCGCGGCGCGGTCGTCCGGCGTCAGGAGGCCGAAGGGCGAGCCGGCCAGCAGGTCGGGTACGGCCTGGGCCGGGGCGCCGCCGAGTCCGTAGCCGCCGGATTGGATGTACATGGCCACGCTGCAGCTCATGTCGAACGGGTACCAGTTCTCATAGCCCGCCATCACCGACTCGTTCAGAGGCCGGAACACGTCGTTCAGCACGTACTGGGTGGTGCCCCAGCGCATCGAGGTGGACAGCAGCGAGAAATGTTCCGGGAAGCTCGGCGTGGCCTTGATCCGCAGCATGACTACCTCGCCCGTCGTCGAGCAGCCGCTCAGCGAAAACCCGCGGTAGGAGCAAATGC